>DATDHA010000156.1:0-2400 GCA_036521815.1 Alphaproteobacteria bacterium
GACGCGGTTCGTGGCGGCATCGAAAGGCGGGATCTCGAATGCGCCGAGGGGGCCGTTCCAGACCAGCGTGCGGCAGCTTTCGAGCAGCTTCGCGAGCGTCTCGGCTGTCTTGGGTCCAAGATCGAGAATCATCCCATCCTGCGGCACGTTCCCGATTTCGACGACGCGGCTTGGCGTACCGGCTTCGAATTTGGCGGCGACGACCGCGTCGGACGGCAACAGGATCGCGGTCTTGCGCGACGCCGCCGCATCGAGAATCCCGCGCGCGGTCTCGGCAAGGTCACGCTCGCAGAGCGACTTCCCGACCTCGATGCCCTTGGCGGCGAGAAACGTGTTCGCCATTCCGCCACCGATGATGAGAGCATCGACCTTGCGCACGAGATTGTCGAGGAGCGCAAGCTTGGTCGACACCTTCGCACCACCGACGAGGGCTGCGAGTGGGCGTGCCGGGCGATCGAGCGCGCGGCCGAGGGCATCGAGCTCCGCCGCCATGAGCCGACCGGCAGCCGCCGGCAGAAGGCGCGCGAGCGCTTCGACCGAGGCGTGCGCGCGATGGGCGCAGGAAAATGCGTCGTCGATATAGATATCGCCGAGTGCCGCGAGCTTCTTGGCGAACGCCAGGTCGTTCGCTTCCTCGCCGGGGTCGAAGCGCAGATTCTCGAGCAGGGCGATCTCGCCGTCCCGAAGCTTTGCGACGGCGGCTTTGGCCTCGGGACCGGCACTATCGCGCGCAAAGAGCACCTTCCGTCCGCCGAGCGCGCTGCTCAATGGTGCGACGAGCGGCGCGAGCGAGAATTGCGGCGAGGGCTTGCCCTTGGGACGACCGAAGTGGGAGAGGACAACCACGCGCGCACCCTTTTCCGCCAGTTCGTCGATTGTCGGCGCCAAACGGTCGAGCCGCGTTGCGTCGGTCACTTTGCCGTCCTTCATCGGGACGTTGAGGTCGGCGCGCAAGAGCACGCGTTTGCCGCGCACGTCGAGATCGTCGAGAGTTCGGAACGCCGCCATCGCACTCCATCCAGCCGTCGCGGGAACCCGTTGCCGCGGCCGCCCTTTTAGCGAGACCTGCGGAGTGCCGCAAGGGCTCGACATCCGCTCGGCCGCCGGGTAGGCGTAGTGATGGTTTTTGGCCATCCGCGGGTCATGCCGCGATGGTGCGCAGCGGGGAGGTGCCAGTTCATGAGATTTAGATTCGCCGCGATCACGGGAGCCACGAGCGGCATTGGCACGGCATTCGCGCGCCTGCTGCCACCCGAGACGGGGCTGCTGTTGAGCGGGCGGAACGCAGCAAGCCTCGCCGAGCTTCGCTCAACGCTCGCGAGCGGACGCCGATCGGTCGAGACAGTCACCGCCGATCTCGCGAGTGCCGAAGGCCGCGCGCACTTCATCGCGGCGACACGGGACTTGCCGATCGATCTTTTCGTCAACAACGCCGGTCTCGGGCGGCTTGGTCCGATCGTCGAAAATCTCCCCGACGAGGAGTGCGAGATGGTGGAGGTGAACGTCGTCGCCGTCGCATTCCTCACCCGCGCACTCCTTCCCGGTATGCTCGCGCGCGCGGAGGCGAGTGGCCGCCGCGCCGGGCTCATTATCACGGCCAGCACGGCGGCGTTCCAACCGCTTCCCTACCTTGCAACCTACGCCGCAACCAAGGCCTTCGACCTTTTTTATACGGAAGCGCTCGCGAGCGAGCTGTCCAGCCGTCCAATCGACGTCCTCGCACTTTGCCCGGGCGGGACGGATACCCAGTTCTTCGCCCGTGCCGGCATGACGCGTAGCGCCACCGGCCGTTTGGCAACACCGGAGCGGGTCGCGCGCGAGGGGCTCAAAGCGCTCGGCCGCAAACGGGTGCACGTCGCGGGCGGGCTCAACAAATTGAGTGCACTCTTGGTGCAACTCGCCCCCCGCCGGCTCGTCACCGATATGGCGGCGCGCGTGATGGCGCGGACCATTCCTGGCTGATGTGTACGCGGTTCGGACCAGCGGGTTTCACCCCCCTCCCAACCCTCCCCCTCAGGTGGGGAGGGCTTTCAAATTCAACCTCCCCACCTGAGGGGGAGGTCGCGAGCGTCAGCGAGCGGGTTGGGGGTGGCCCTCAGCCTTCGAGACGGCGCAACGACGCGCATGCGCCGTCTTTGCATGACGCGAAAAACCGAACCTTTTTTAGTGCTAACTCGCGATGCCAAGCGCTAGGGCGCGCGGGGCGGGTCCAACCTTTCCAGGCAATACTCGATCCATCGCCTGGTCAGTTTCTCCTGAACGCTATTCTGGCCGAGGCGTTCGTGAAGTGCCGGCAGGTCGACAAGGTCGAGGGGCAAGTTCTGATCCGCGCACGCAAAGAGGATACGCGTGGCACCGCTCACGGGATCGCGCACGGGCTGGAGGCAGCGCGCGCAAATC
>DATDHA010000157.1:0-5575 GCA_036521815.1 Alphaproteobacteria bacterium
ATCCCACGGCTTGCTTGGCGACCGAACAATGCTGCCGCTCAAGACCTTTCGAGCCGGCGACAATGATAAGCGATCACCGCCTTCACAACCTCTCGGCTGTCGGCTCGAGGGGGCTTATTGCTTATGGATAAATCCCTCTCATCTTCCATTGCCATTGCCGTGATGCCTGCATGCGTGACCACACGACATACGAATCGTTCCTTGACACCGCCATTTCCGTCGAAGGTGACTTCGTACCTGTCCTCGCCTAGCGTTCGGATCCCGCTCAATCGCAAGTCCATCGGAACGCTCCTTTAACCGTCCGGTGGTGCGTCCTGGACCTGAAGTGAGAAACGGCGACTTTTCGTTGCGCCGAACCCGGCACTATTTTAAGCAAGGACCGAGGCGACTCGCGAAATCCGCGCGCCGCGGCATAGAATGAAAGTAATGACATAAGGCGAAAATTAGCATGGAATTTTTAGCCGTCATCGGCCTATGACCCCTGCGGTTCTTTGTGCTGTGATGGATTCGGCATAGGAGACGGCCAGCCGACCCGGCCAATGGACCCGACCAGTGGGTCAACCGGGCGGAACGAGTGGGGAGAACGTCGTGGACAAGAGAAGCGAGTATCGCAAGCTGAGCCCGAATGGTGTTCGTCCGGCCGCGGGTTTCCTGCTCGCCGCCGCGATGCTTGCCCCTGCCGCCGAGGCACGCGCCGACAAAACGCTTTACGACGAGGACGGCACGAAGATCACCGGCGCCTTCACCGGTGTCGTCGGGGTTTTCGGCGTCGGCAACGTGGATTTCGGCGCGGGAGACTTCAATTCCCCTACCACCTCGACCGTACGCAACACGGAGCGCGTGTGGTTCGAGAGTTCGGTCAAGCCCTCGATCGCGGCCGAAACCCCACTTTGGAGCTACGGCACGGGCTATTCCCTTTTCAGCTTCGTGGCGCAAGGTACCGGCGGCAGCGGCGACGCCGTCTCCTCGCTCCCACAGTACGCCCTTCGCTCGACGACGGGCAATCAGCCGACTCATATCGATCTCGAGGACGCAGTCGTGGGTTGGCGCTCAGGCGATACGTTCAAGGACACGCTCGGCGCTGACGCGCTCGACGTGTCGTACGGCAACCAGAATTTCCTGGTGGGCGACGGCCTTGTGATCGGTGCGGGCATCTTTAACGCCTTCGGCCGCGGCGCCTTCTACACCTCGCTGTCCGTCGATTTCGGGCGCACGGCGATCGTCAAGCTCAATCCCGACGGGGTTCCCGTGCGCGCCAACCTCTTCAAGCTCGAGGACCGGGTCGACCAGGGTCTCCTGCAGGGCTTTGACCAAGCCAAAGCGAAACTCGCTGGCTTCAACGCCGAGTGGTTCAAGGCCGGCGAAAAGAAGGAGGGCGACACCACCGCCCCACCCGACCTGTGGACCCTCGGCGTGCTGTACTTCAACATCTACGACGCCGACAGCACGCCGGTCACCTTCAGCTTCTCCCCGACGAGCACGGCGGCGTCGCTCTCGCAAAGTGCCAACCGCGAGGGCCTCAACGTGTTCAGCTTCCGTGCCGCGGGCTCTTTCCTCGAGTTCGACCGGGACATCCTTTTCTACGGCGAATATGTCGGCGAGCAGAACGGCAACGCCAATCGCCGGGTCGACGCGGATGCCTGGTACGTCGAGCCGGGCTACAAGTTCTCGAACGTCGACTGGACGCCCCAGTTCGCCTTCCGCTACGCGCATTTCAGCGGCGAGTCGGACCCGAACGGCCGCGTCAAGCACTCCTACGACTCGCTTTTCTACACGGCCGGCCCGCGCGGCTACGGCAGCTGGTATCTCGGCGAAATCTACGGATGGTATCTCGGCACGCCGAGCAATATCAACGTCGTGATGGCGAGCGCCAATGTCTCGCCCCTCGACACGCTCACGACCGGCGTCATCTTCTACGATTTCCGCTTCGACCAGACGGCACAGTTCAACAACCCGAGCATCACCAACGATCACGCGCTCGACGAGGTCGATCTCTATGCGACGTGGACCCCCAAGTCATGGCTTACGATCTCGAGCGTGCTCGGCTTTGGCATACCCGGCGAGGGCTTCAAGCAAGCCGCCGCATCCTTCGTGGCGACGAACGGCCCTGCCGGCCGCTCGGTCGGCAGCACGATCGTGCTCGGCGAGCTCATCGCGACGGTCAAGTTCTAAAGTGCCGTCGGATTAGACTGAGCCACCTCCTCATCCTTCTCGCCGAAGCGCATCTCGGCGTGCGCGGCCAATTCGGGGTGCTGCGCGCCCTGCCCGGTCATTGACGAGGGCAGCAGAGCTTCGCGATCCAGCTCGCAAATATCGCGGCTCATTTGGTAGAATCGAGCGAAACACGCCGAACGGCGAGGCGCAGAACGGTGTGCCAAGAACTTAAAAAAACAGGGAGGAATCCATGAAATGGCAAGGGATCGCGGCGGCATTGACGCTTGCGACGGCACTTGGCGTATGCGCAAGCGACGATGCTTACGCCCAACAGTCCGCTGAGCCCTTCAAGGTCGGTCTCCTTCTCGATATGTCGAGTGTCTACGCCGATGTCACGGGCGTTGGCAGCGAGACGGCGGCGCGCATGGCGGTCGAGGATTTCGGCGCCAAGGTCCTCGGTAGGCCGATCGAAGCCCTCGCGGTCGACCATCAAAACAAGCCCGACATCGCCTCGGCCAAGGCGCGCGAGTGGTTCGACAGCGATCACGTTTCCGCGATCCTCGACGTCGCGGCCTCCGCACCAGCCCTCGCGGTGATGGACGTCGCGAAGCAGCGCAACAAAATCGTCGTGATAAGTGGGCCGGGTGCCTCGAGCATCACCAACGAGGCGTGCATCCCAACCTCCGTGCATTATGTCTACAACACCTATGCGCTCGCCCACACCACGGGAAAGGCCGTCGTAGCGCAGGGCGGCGATAGCTGGTTCTTTCTCACCGCCGACTACAGCTTCGGCTATCAGCTCGAGAAGGACACAAGCGACGTCGTGACCGCGAGCGGCGGCAAGGTCCTGGGCGACGTCAAGGCGCCGTTGAACACCGCCGACTTCTCGTCCTTCCTTCTTCAGGCCCAAGCCTCAAAGGCGAAAGTGATCGGGTTCGCCAACGCCGGTGCCGACCTTACCAATTCGATCAAGCAGGCGGCCGAGTTCGGCATCGCCGCCGGCGGGCAGAAGCTCGCGGGCCTCCTTGTCTACGACAACGACATTCACGCGCTCGGCTTGCGGGCGACCCAAGGCATGGTGCTTGCTTCGGCGTTTTATTGGGACATGAACGACGAGACGCGCAAATGGTCGAAGCGGTTCTTCGATCGTCTTCACAAGATGCCCAACATGTCCCAGGCCGGGGTCTATTCCTCGACCATGCATTACTTGAAGGCCGTCGCCGCGGCCGGAACCGACGAGGCCGAGGCCGTCATGAAAAAGATGCGGGACACACCGATCGACGACTTCTTCGTCAAGAACGGACACATCCGTCCGGACGGGCTGATGGTGCACGATATGTATCTCTTCCAGGTGAAGTCGCCGGCCGAGTCCAAGGATCCTTGGGATCTCTACAAGCTCGTCGCGACGATCCCGGGCGACCAGGCGTTTCAGTCGCTCGCCGACTCGCGCTGCCCGCTCGTGAAGAAGTAGCCGCATTCGCCGCACGCGCGGCGTGTGGGCCTGAGCGGCGGTCGCGCTCGAATGAAATATAAGTTAGTTTCGGCGGGTGTTGCGCCTGAGGTAATGAGGCCCTTGGGATATCGTCGGTCGAACACATCGCATAGGCGATCTGGGCTCATATATGCGCCGCGTTCTTGTCGTGGAAGACGATCCGGAGACAGCCGAACAGCTCGTCGCGTGCCTCGTGACGGGCGGTTACGAGGTCGATCTGGCCGAGAGCGGGGAGAACGCCCTCGAGCGCTGCCATAGCGGCGGATATGCCGTGATGACCGTCGATCGGATGTTGCCGGGCATGGATGGCCTCGAGGTCGTGCTGCGCCTGCGCGAGGAAGGGGTCGCGATTCCGACCCTCATCATCAGCGCGCTCGGCGAGGTCGACGACCGTGTGCGGGGCCTGCGCGCGGGCGGGGACGACTATCTCGTCAAGCCCTTCGCATTTCCCGAAATGCTCGCGCGCGTCGACGCGCTCGCGCGGCGAAGTGCTTATGCGTTGAAGGAAGCCGTGCTTCGGGTCGGCGACTTGGAGATGGACCTTCTGTCGCGCGTCGTGCGCCGCGCCGGGCGGGACGTCGAGCTCTTGCCGCGCGAATTCAAGCTTCTCGAATATCTCGTGCGCAATGCCGATACGGTTGTGCCCCGATCCATGCTGCTCGCTCATGTCTGGGATTTGCACTTCGATCCGATGACGAACATCATCGACGTCTATGTCGGACGCCTGCGCCGCAAGGTCGACGACGGTGCGGCCTATCCCCTGATTCATACCGTGCGCGGTGTGGGGTTCTGCCTCCGTGCTCCTGCATAAGACGCTTCATTCGTCGACGCTTCGGCTGGCGATTCTCTGCGTCCTGCTGTTCGGCGTCGGCATCCTCGGCCTTTTCGGCTATGTCTACTGGCAGGCCGCCGAATATGTGAAGGCACAGTCGGACGGTGCAATCCGACGCGAATTGGGTGCCCTGATGCGCGTTCACGAGGCGCAAGGGTCTTCGGGCCTCGCGCGGGCGATCGGCGATCTGGTGGCCAATGGCTTTGGCGACGGCGTTTTTCTGCTGACCGATCCGACGGGGGCTTACGTTTCGGGCAACCTCAAGACATGGCCCGAGCAGCTTACGGGTCCTGCAGGCACGGCGGAATTCAGATCTGCGGCGTGGCCGACTGAGGGGTCCAAGCCTCCGCTCTTGCGCGCGAGCTACCGCCTGTTGCCAGATGGGTATCGGCTTCTCGTCGGCAGGGACATCGACGACTACGACCGCTTCGCCGATGCGATCGGAACGTCGCTTGCCTTCGGCGTGGCGTTGCTCGTCCTCTTTGCCGCCATCGCCGGGGTGAGCGTGAGCCGCCGCACCGTTTCGCGGATCGAAGCGGTCAACGCGATGAGCCGCGAGATCATGGAGGCGAACCTTTCGCGCCGCATTCCGCTGCGCGGCACGCATGACGAATGGGACCAGCTCGCGTCCAACCTGAATTCGATGCTGGACCGCATTCAGGAACTCGTGCGCGGCATCCGGCAGGTTTCCGACGGCATCGCGCACGATCTGCGCACGCCGCTCACGCGGATTCATGGGCGCTTGGAAGGTGCACTTCACCGCCCGCCCACGCTCGACGGCTATCACGCGCTCGTCGCATCGACCATCGGCGACATCGACCTGGTGCTGCGGACTTTTTCGGCACTCCTCCGCATTTCACGGATCGAATCCGGCAACCGCAACGAGACCTTCCGACCCGTGGATTTGTCGGAGACCGCGAGCGGGGTCGTCGAACTCTTCGACGCCGCAGCCGAGGAACGTGGCGGCCCTATCGAGTTCGCCGGAGCGCCCGGCGTCGTTGTGATGGCCGACCGCGATTTGCTGTTCGACGCGCTCTCGAACCTCGTCGACAACGCGATCAAATATGGCGGGGCCCCGGCGGGGCACGTGACCGTCG
>DATDHA010000158.1:0-4603 GCA_036521815.1 Alphaproteobacteria bacterium
GGTCAGGCCGTTCGCGTCGATGATCGCGCGTATCGGCGTGTTGCTGCGCCGTGAAATCGCATAAAGCGTGTCGCCCGCCTGCACGGTGACGGTTTCAGGTGCGGCTTGCGGCTGTTGGATTGCGGTGGTGGGTGTCGATGCCGGCCCACTTTTCGGCGCGGGCACGCCGAGGAAACCGCAGCTCGCAAGGACCGTTCCCAGGAATGCGAGCGAAGCCACGAGCCGCACCGAGGGAAGGCGCATGCTAGCCACCCTCGCGTCCGCGCGCCGCCGCGGGCGTGGAAACGAGCGGGACAAATCGCACCGGCCTCATGTCATCCGTTTCGATTCGTTCGTCCAATCGCGTCACCCGCAGCAACCGTTGTTCGCCGTGCCGGTCGCCGACCGGCAGCACCATAATACCGCCAATCTTGAGCTGGCGCACGAGTTGCTCGGGGATGTCGGACGCGGCGGCAGTGAGGATGATCCGATCGAACGGCGCCTGCGCTGGCCAGCCGAGCCCGCCGTCGCCGAAATTGGTCGTGATGTTGCGAAGTGCGAGCGCTCGAAAGCGCTGCTCCGCCTCGGCGAGGAGGGCGCGATGGCGCTCGATCGTGTAGAGGCGGCGGCAGAGCTGCGCCAATATCGCCGCCTGGTAGCCGGAGCCGGTGCCGATCTCGAGAACCTTCATGCGCGCACCGATCCCGAGCGCCTGCGTCATGCGCCCGACGACCGCCGGCTGGCTCAGGGTTTGACCGTGACCGATCGGGAGCGCCACATTCTCGTAAGCCTGGTCGAGAAAGGATGGCGGCACGAACTGCTCGCGCGGGACGCGCTCGATCGCGGAAAGCACCCGCGTGTCCGTGACACCGGAGCGGCGCAGCTCCATGACGAGGCGAATCCTGCGCGCATCCGCCGTCACGCGAGAACCTCCTTGAGGGCAGCTACGGTCGGCTTGTGCGTCAGATCGAGGGAGAGCGGGGTCACCGAGATGGCACCGCGATTGACGGCGGCAAGGTCGCTGCCTTTGCGCGAGGGTTCCTCGGTGCGCATCGTGCCGATCCAATAATAGGGAAACCCGCGCGGGTCGCGGCGCTCGTCGAGTTCGCCGCCGAGCTTGCGCCGTCCTTGCGCGGTGACCTCGACGCCGGTCACCTTCTCCGCCGCGACGTCCGGGAAGTTCACGTTGATCAGCACCCCCTTCGGCCATTTCATGGTCACGAGCTTGCGGATGAGGGCCGCCGCGTGCTGCTCCGCCGTTGCCCAGCGCGTCTTTTCGCCGTGCGCGACGCATTGGCTGAGCGCGATCGACCGCACGCCGAGCAAGGTGCCTTCCATCGCGGCGGCGATCGTGCCGGAATAGGTCACGTCCTCGCCGAGGTTGCCGCCCCGATTGATGCCCGAGAGCACGAGGTCGGGCTTGCGGTCCTTCATGATGTGCTGGACGGCGAGAAGGACGGCATCGGTCGGCGTGCCGTTGACCGTGAAGCGCTGCTCGCGGCGATTGCGAATTCGAAGCGGCACCCGAAGCGTGAGCGAATGGCTCGCGGCACTCTGCTCGGTCTCGGGGGCCACGACCCACACGTCGTCGGAGAGGCTACGCGCGACGCGCTCGAGCGTCTTGAGCCCGCTTGCCTCGATCCCGTCGTCGTTCGAGAGCAGAATGCGCGCGTTCCCAAGATCGGGGAACGCTTCAAACATCGCGGCCAATGCGCGCGACCCCGCCCATATAGGGTCGCAACGCGTCGGGCACCGCGATCGAGCCGTCCGCTTCCTGGAAATTCTCCATGACGGCGATCATGGCGCGACCGACGGCGACGCCGGAGCCGTTCAGCGTGTGGACGAGCTGCGTGCCCTTCTCGCCCGCGCGCCTGCAGCGCGCCTTCATGCGCCGGGCCTGGAAGTCGCCGCAGTTGGAGCAGCTCGAAATCTCGCGATAGCGCCCCTGCCCCGGCAGCCAGACTTCGATGTCGTAGGTCTTGCGCGAGGCAAATCCCATGTCGCCGGTGCAAAGCACCACTGTGCGGTAGGCGAGACCGAGGCGCTTCAGCGCCTCCTCGGCACATGCGGTCATGTGCTCATGCTCCTCCGCCGAGCGCTCGGGATGCGCGATCGAAACGAGCTCGACCTTATAGAACTGGTGCTGGCGCAACATGCCGCGCGTGTCCTTGCCCGCCGCCCCCGCCTCGGCGCGAAAACAACCGGTCCAGGCGGTGAAGCGGAGTGGAAGCCGGGCTTCGTCGATGATCGTATCGGCTGCAAGGTTCGTGAGCGGCACCTCGGCCGTCGGGATCAGCCGCAGGTCGAAATTTTCGACCTTGAAAAGATCGTCGCCGAACTTGGGCAGATTGCCCGTGCCGTAGAGTGCGTGATCGCGCACCAGCATCGGCGGGCTGATTTCCGTATAGCCGAATTCGCCGGTATGGAGATCGAGCATGAATTGCGCGCGCGCGCGCTCGAGCCGTGCGCGCGCGCCCTTGAGCACGACGAAACGCGCACCGGCTAGCTTGGCGGCGGCGTCGAAATCCATGAGGCCAAGCGTTTCGCCGAGTTCCCAATGCTCCTTCGGCTTGAATGCGAAATCGGGTGGCGCACCAGCGCGCCTGATCTCCAGATTGTGCGTCTCATCGGCTCCAACAGGCACGTCCGCCGCCGGCAGGTTCGGCAGGACCGCCACGACCGCATCGAGAGCGCTGGCCAGCTCTTTCTCCTCCGCCTCGCGCGCGGCGAGGACGTCTTTGAGATGTGTGACCTCGGCGGTGAGCGCTTCCACGTCCTCGCCCTTGCGCTTCGCCTCACCTATTTGCCGCGAGAGTTCGTTGCGCCGGGCTTGCAGTTCCTGGAAGGCCGTTTGGGCGGCCCGGCGCCTGGCGTCAAGCTCGAGGATCGCATTGGAGGCAGGATCCAGTCCGCGACCGGCGAGCGCTCGATCGAACGCGTCGGGATTTTCTCGGATCCATTTCAGGTCGTGCATCGTCTCACCGCGTCAGGCTCGTTCGGTCGAGCCCTTATAGGCTGAGGCGGGGTCCGGCGTAAACCGGGCTGCTATTCCGAGCGGGCCATGTTGAAGTCGGTGTCCTCGGTCGGCTCGCTCGATCCCCCGGCCGTGGCCGCCGCAGTCCTTTGCGCGGCTTCCTTAGCCTCGCGCTCGGCCTCTTCCTTTTCCTCGGCCGCTTCGCGCGCGGCCCGGTTCTTTTCGATGGCGCGGACAAGGAAGATCGAGCCCTCGAAGAGGATGATGAGCGGGATCGCGAGCGAGCACTGGCTGATCACGTCGGGAGGCGTGAGGATCGCCGCCGCGATGAAGGCGATGAGGATCGCATAGCGGCGCTGGCCGCGCAGTGTCTCGGTCGTGATCATCCCGGCGCGCGCCAAGAGGCCGAGGACGACGGGGAGCTGGAATGCGAGGCCGAAGGCGAAAAGCAGATGAGTGACGAGGGAAAGATATTCGTTCACCTTCGGCATCACCTCGATCGCCATTTTGCCGTTGCCGCCGGGCTGCTGGAATTGCAGGAAGAAGCGCCAGGCAAGCGGCATGATCACGTAGTAGGCGAGCGAGGCGCCGGCGATGAAGAGAACCGGCGTGGCCATGAGGAACGGCAGGAAGGCCATCTTTTCGTGCTTGTAAAGGCCAGGGGCCACGAAGCGCCAAAGCTGGTTGGCGATCAGCGGGAAGGAGATCATGAGGGCCGCGAAAAGGCCGACTTTTACGTAAGTGAAGAAGGCCTCGTGCAGTGCCGTGTAGATGAGCGCCTTATGGGCCTCGGCGGGAAACTGGTCGGCAAGCGGCTGGACGAGGAAATTGAAGATCGGTTCCGCGAAATAAAAGCCGACGAGAAACGCAACGATGAACCCGGCGAGGCAATAAATCAGCCGCCGCCGCAGCTCGATCAGATGCTCCATGAGCGGCATCGCCTTGTCGGTTGGCGGTCCGTCGGTCATTCCACCCTACGCTCTCAGGATTTCGGCGGCGGCGGCGGCGCCGGGTCCAATTCGGCTTCCGCGCGCACTTCGGCCACGCCCGGCTCCGTGGCCGGCAATGCATCGACGAAGATCGGGTCCTTCGATTCCTCGGATGGAGATACCTCGCGCGGCGCACCGGCGGACGCGACCCCGTTCCCGTTCGATGCCGGCAACGCGGGGGGTGGCACAATCGAAGGCTCGCTCTGCGCCTCGAGATCGAGCGAGCGCGCCACGTTCCCGCCCGGATCGATCGAGTGCTCGAGTTCGCCCGAAAAATCGGTCGAGACGTCCTTTTCGAGGGCTGCCTTCATCTCGTGGAGTTCGGCCTCGCGCGCCATTTCCTCAACACCCGATTGGAACTCGCGCGCAAGCGAGCGGGCCTTCTGCGCGAACTGCATGAAGACCTTGACGACCTTCGGCAAATCCTTGGGTCCAATGACAATCAAGCCCACCACGGCGATGAGCAGGATTTCGGACCAACTCATATCGAACACGGCCGGCACGCCCCCGTCGAATCAAACCGGTGTCGGATCAATCAGGCGCCGTCACTCCGGCGCATTCCTGGCCGGCTCAGCGGCGGGCCGAGTCGTCGCGGCGCACCACAGGATCGGCGCTCGCCGACGTCGTGCCTGAAGGTGCTGAACTCGTCGCCGAAATGCCC
>DATDHA010000159.1:0-6619 GCA_036521815.1 Alphaproteobacteria bacterium
CGCCTGAGGGGGCTTGGTATCGAGAGCGGCCGCGTCAGCGCACTCGACTTCGCCGACGGCGCGCAGGCACTCGGCCCAGGCGACCGCGTCATACTCGCCGTGCCGCCGGCGCGCATTGCCGAGCTCCTGCCGGGCATGGTCGTTCCGCTCGAGAGCCGCGCTATCGTGAACGCGCATTTCCGTCTCGATCGTTTGCCGGCCTTTCCCGGGGATTTGCCCTTTCTCGGCCTCATTGGCGGGACAGCGCAGTGGCTCTTTCACCGCGCGAACGTCGTCTCGGTCACCGTGAGTGCGGCGGATGCGCTTGCCGAGGTGCCAAACGAAGCGATCGCCGAGCGGATCTGGCGCGACGTCGCCAAGGCGCTCGAGCTTCCGCTGACGCCGCGCCCGCCCACGCGGATCGTCAAGGAAAAGCGCGCGACATTCGCGCAGACACCGCCAGCGATTGCCAAGCGTGCGCGTACGCGAACCCACCTTGCAAACCTTTTCCTGGCGGGCGACTGGACCGACACCGGCCTTCCCGCCACGATCGAGAGTGCGATCCGCTCGGGCCACATCGCCGCGCAAGCGGTGGCGGAAGGTTAGCAAGCGGTGGTTGGACTCTTTGCGTTTCGTCCGCGCGCCGATTAAAGTGCGGCCCGCAACCAGACCGGGGAAATCTCGATGCCCATCAAGTCGCGTATCCGCTCGATCCCAGGCTATCCGAAGCCGGGCATCGTCTTTCGCGATATCACGACACTGCTCCAAGACCCGGTCGGCTTCCGCATCACGATCGAGGGCCTCGTGCAAAGTTTCAAGGGCAGCCGTATCGATAAGGTTGCCGGGATCGAGGCACGCGGCTTCATTCTCGGCGGGGCGGTGGCACACCAGCTCGATGCCGGCTTCATTCCGGTGCGCAAGAAGGGCAAGCTGCCGTGGCAGACGATCGGCCAGGACTATGAGCTCGAATACGGCGTCGACCGGATCGAAATCCACACCGATGCGATTCTCGAAGGCGAACATATCCTTCTGGTCGACGACCTGATCGCGACAGGCGGCACGGCGGCGGCGGCAATCGAACTCGTGCGCCAGGCCGGCGGCAAGATCGTCGGTGCTGCATTCGTGATCGACCTTCCGGAGCTCGGCGGACGCGCCAAGATCGAAAAAATGGGGGTCGCGGTCACCAGCCTCTGCGAATTCGAGGGCCATTGAAGGTCCTGGCAGAAGGCCGTAATCGTTGAAATAATTACGCCAACCCACTAGATTGCACCCGACCTGACGCCTTGGCAAAGCCCGGCCTCTCACTGGACGCCGCGGCTTTGTTGCGTCGGACGCCGGCACGATAACCGAGGGAAGCCGAGACCCGTGAGCGACCGCCTACTCGATCTCAAGAGCCGGCTCGATCCCGTTATCGCCGAGGCGACCGCGGCGCTCAAGGCGCTACAGCGTGCCGATGGGCATTGGGTTTTCGAGCTTGAGGCCGATGCCACGATCCCCGCTGAATACATCATGCTCGAGCACTACCTCGACGAGATCGACGGTGCGCTTGAGGAGAAGCTCGCAGCCTATTTGCGCGGCGTGCAAGGCAAGCACGGCGGCTGGCCGCTCTTCCATGACGGCGATTTCAACATCTCGACGTCGGTCAAGGCCTATCTCGCACTGAAGCTCGCGGGCGACGATCCGGCGGCAGCCCATATGGTGCGCGCACGCGAGGCGATCCTGGTGCATGGTGGTGCTGCCCGATGCAACGTCTTCACGCGCTTTGCACTCGCCCTTTTCGGTCAAGTGCCGTGGCGTGCCGTGCCGGTGATGCCGGTCGAGATCATGCTGCTGCCCCGCTGGTTCCCCTTCCACCTTAGCAAGGTGAGCTATTGGTCGCGCACCGTGATCGTCCCGCTTCTCATCCTCACCGCTCTCAAGCCCAAGGCGCGCAATCCGCGCAACATCAATATCCAGGAGCTATTCGTGGCACCACCGGAGACGGTCCGCGATTACCAGGTCAATCCGACCGGCGCCAAGATGGGTGATTTCTTCCTCGCCCTCGACAAGCTCCTCCAGATCGTCGAACCCTTCTTCCCGAAGGGCAAGCGCGACAAGGCGATCCACCGCGCGACCGCATGGGTCACCGAGCGATTGAATGGCGAAGACGGCCTCGGGGCAATCTTTCCCGCGATGGCCAATTCGGTCATGGCATTCGAGGCACTCGGCTACCCCAAGGACCATCCGGATCTGATCGTCGCCAAGGAATCACTTCGGAAATTGCTGATCACGGCGGATGGTCAGGGCTATTGCCAGCCCTGCGTCTCGCCGGTATGGGACACGGGCCTTGCGGCCCTTGCCATCATGGAGGCGGAAGCGCCGCGCGATGGCGCAAGCGCTGCGAAGGCGATGGAGTGGCTCGCGGCGCGCCAGATTCTGAACGTCAAGGGCGACTGGGCCGATCTACGCCCGGGCCTGCGTCCCGGCGGCTGGGCGTTCCAATACGGCAACGACTATTATCCCGACGTGGACGATACCGCCCTTGTCGGCATGGCGCTCGACCGGGTGGGCGACCCGCGGCACCGCGAGGGGATCGAGCGCGCGGCGGAGTGGATCATCGGCATGCAGTCGGAAAACGGCGGCTGGGGTTCGTTCGACGCCGATAACACGAAATACTACTTGAATCACATCCCCTTCGCCGATCACGGCGCACTCCTCGATCCGCCTACGGCAGACGTCAGTGCACGCTGTCTCGGCTTCCTCGCCCAGCTCGGGTACAAGCCCGCGCAGCAGGCAGTGGCGAAGGCGATCGAGTTCCTCAAGCGGGAACAGGAGACGGACGGATCCTGGTTCGGCCGGTGGGGGACGAACTACATCTATGGGACCTGGTCGGTGCTGAGTGCCCTCAACGGCGTGGGCGAAAATCTGCAGGAGCCCTATATCCAACGCGCCGTCGCGTGGCTTAAGGCGCGCCAGGGCGCGGATGGAGGCTGGGGCGAGGATGGCGCCACCTACTGGAAGGAGCGGCGCGCCGAGCGCAAAGAATCCACCGCGTCGCAAACGGCCTGGGCGGTGCTCGGCCTGATGGCCGCGGGCGAGGTCGATAGCGATGCGGTCCGGCGCGGGATCGAATATCTTCTTGCGGCCCCGCGCGCGGGCTGCGAGTGGCGCGAGCCGTGGTACACCGCCGTCGGATTCCCCCGCATATTCTATCTGCGCTATCACGGCTATCGCCAGTTCTTCCCGCTCTGGGCGCTTGCGCGTTACCGCAATTTGATGGGCGGCAACGACAGAACCGTCCAATACGGCATTTGAGCAGGGTCGGCATCGTCGTCGGCATGCAGTCGGAGGCGGCGCAGGTTTTGGCCGCATGGCCGGAACAAAAGCGAGATCGGCAACCCCTCATCCTCATTTCGGCTGCGGACCCACGCCGCGCCTATGAAGGGGCCAAGTCGCTCATCGCTGAGGGGGCGCAAGCGCTGCTGAGCTTCGGGCTCGCCGGTGGATTGGTCCCCACACTCGAGACCGGCGATACCGTGGTGGCAAGTGCGGTGATGCTGCCGGACGGCAGGCGGATCGAGACGCACCTCGCGTGGCGAAACGCCCTCGCGGCGGCACTCAACAATCGCTCCCGTATCGCGATCGGCGCAATTGTGGGCCAGGATCGCGCGGTGGTCACGCGCACGACGAAAGCAGCGCTAAGACTTCGCACCGGTGCGATCGCGGTCGATATGGAGAGCCACGCGGCCGCGGCGGCAGCCGAGGAAGCCGGCAAGCCCTTCATGGCCTTGCGTGTGATCCTGGACCCCGCTGGCCGGACAATCCCGAGCACCGCCCTTGCGGGACTGGGCTCTCAAGGCGAAAGCCGAGCGCTTCCCGTCCTCGCGCGGCTTCTCCTGAAGCCATGGGAATTGAGCGCACTCGTGGCACTCGGGCGTGCCAACAAGCGCGCCCTGGCAGTGCTAGGCAGCCTCGCCGCCGACCTTGCGCCGAGCTTCGTTCTCGGCGTGCAACTGCGATAGCGTCTTCTGCACGTTGGCTTCAAAGACGTATTCGGCCGGACGTTGCCGATCGAGCGGGATGTCCTCGACCATCGGGCCATCGGTGCGCGGCCCGCGAAGTGCCACCATGAACGCCTTGATGGGATGCTTGATGGCGTCGTCCGCCGCGGTCGGCTCATACCCGCAATGCACCATGCAGTTGGCGCATTTCTCATAGTTGCCGGTGCCGTATTTGTCCCACTCGGTCCCTTCCATCAGCTCCTTGAAGGAGCGGGCGAAACCCTCGCCCAGGAGATAGCACGGCTTCTGCCAGCCGAAGACATTGCGGGTCGGGTTGCCCCAGGGCGTGCAGTGGTACTGCTGATTGCCGGCAAGAAAGTCGAAGAAGAGGCTCGACTGGCTGAAGCGCCACTTCTTGCCCTTGCCGCGCTTGAAGACCTCGCGGAACAAGCGCTTCGTCTTCTGGCGGCTGAGGAAGTGCTGCTGATCCGGTGCGCGCTCATAGGCGTAGCCCGGAGAAATCGTAATGCCGTCGATGTCGAGCTCGTTGCTCGCGTAATCGAGGAAGGCCGCGATCCGGTCGGGGTCGAGGCCGTCGAACAGTGTGGTATTGATGTTGACGCGGAACCCTCTCGCCTTCGCCGCCTTGATCGCGGAGACCGCGCGCTCGAACACCCCTTCCTGACTGACCGCGTGGTCGTGCTCTTCCTTCAAGCCGTCGAGATGGATCGAGAATGTGAGGTAGGGCGAGGGCTTGAAGAGGTCGAGCCGCTTTTCGAGGAGGAGTGCGTTGGTGCAGAGATAGACGTATTTCCTGCGCGCGACGATACCCTCGACGATCTGGCCGATCTCCTTGTGGAGGAGCGGCTCTCCGCCCGGAATCGAGACGATCGGGGCGCCGCACTCGTCAACGGCCTCGAGACATTCCGCGACCGAAAGGCGCTTGTTCAGAATCTCGTCGGGGTAATCGATCTTGCCGCAGCCGGCACAGGCGAGATTGCAGCGGAAGAGCGGCTCAAGCATGAGCACAAGCGGATAACGCTCGCGTCCGGTGACCCGCTGCTTGACTATGTACGAACCAACGCGGATTTGCTGAAGAAGGGGAACGCCCACGCCTTTGCCCTTTCGATTGCTCTGCGTTTCGCGACTGTCGTGCCCGCGAGCCTACGCGACGACTTCGTCGCGCAACTCCGCAGGCAGCTTGAACTGAACATTCTCCTGAATGCCGTCGAGCATATCGACCTCGATATCGTCGAAGTCGCGCAGGCGCGCAATCAGCTCCTGCACGAGCTCTTCCGGCGCTGAGGCGCCAGCCGTGATGCCGACGGCTTCGGCACCCTTGAGCCAACGCGGATCGAGCTGGCCGGCGTCGTCGATCAGATAGCTCGCCACCCCCATCTCCGAGCCGATTTCCCGCAGGCGGTTCGAGTTCGAACTGTTCCTGGCGCCGACCACGAGGATGACGTCGACCTCGCGTGCGAGCTCGCGCACGGCAGCCTGGCGGTTCTGGGTCGCATAGCAGATGTCCTTGACGTCGGGCCCGACGATCTTCGGGAAGCGCCGCTTGAGTGCTTCGATCACGTCGCGCGTGTCGTCGACGGAGAGCGTCGTCTGCGTCACGTAGGAAAGCTTCGCCGGATCGGCGACGTGCAGCTTGTCCACGTCCCCCGCCCGCGACACAAGATGCACTTTGCCCGGAATGCGCCCCATCGTGCCCTCGACCTCCGGGTGGCCGTTGTGGCCGATCAGCACGACCTCATAGCCGCCCTCGGCATAGCGTTGGCCCTCCTTATGGACCTTTGCGACGAGCGGGCATGTCGCGTCGATGACCGGCAGTTTTCTCGCACTCGCGTCTTCCTCGACTTTCTGGGCGACCCCGTGGGCGCTGAACACCGTGATCGCACCCGCGGGAACCTCATCGAGCTCCTCCACGAAAATGGCGCCCTTGGCCTTCAGATCCTCGACCACGCGCTTGTTGTGCACGATCTCATGGCGCACATAGACCGGCGGTCCGTAGCGCTTGAGCGCGCGCTCGACGATCTCGATCGCGCGTTCGACTCCAGCACAGAACCCTCTCGGTTGGGCAAGCACGACCCGCATGAATATCCTCTTTCGCTGAACTGCCCGCAGCCGAGGTCGAACCCCACCCTGCGCCTCACGCAAAACACCCGGCACCAGCCCTCTCACGGCCGGTCCCGATCAGAGCCGGGTGATAACACGAAACTCGGGTGCACGCCAAGCAAAAGGCCGGAAATTTCCCCGCCCCGACACGATCCGGATCGCCGCAATCGTTGATTTTCAAAGACTTTTCCACCGAGCTCCCGCTTGCATGTCGCGGCACGGCCGGCCCATAAATTGTCTCAATGGACCGGAAGTCAACCGCTTTGAGCCGCGGCCTGATCCTGACAACATTGTTATTTGTGCATCCCAATCGCTTTCCATAGCCTCGCTGGCGCGGGAGCGCTGTCCATCGCGTCCAGGGCATCATCCGAGCGCAAAGGTTCGAGCACAGAATGACCAGCCAAGCGACCATTCCTCGCAACTTGCTCGAGGACGGCCCTGTCTCGATCGGGATATGGCTCGGATTTCTCGCCATGTGCGTCGGCATGTTCATGGCGATCCTCGATATCCAGATCGTGGCGAGTTCACTGCCCGACATT
>DATDHA010000160.1:0-3920 GCA_036521815.1 Alphaproteobacteria bacterium
AGATAGAGGGCAAGGCACACTGCCGCCGCAGCACCGCTGTAGCGGACCCCTTTGACCAATGCGCGCGGATCGGCAGCAGTGACCCAATGTGCGAGCAGCAGGATGCTCAAGAGGAACGCGACGCCGAGCGCAAAATACGCGATCACCCGCACCTCCTCTCCGGTCGACTTAGCGCACCTGGTGCGTGAGCTGGAGCACGACTCCGCCGCGCTCCTTGCCGTAATGCTCGAGGGCGCGCCGACCGCCGGCCGCATAGACCGCGACGGCACTCAGCAGGTCGCGCAACTGCCGGGCACTCGACGCATCGAAGGCGCAATAGGCGCCGTGGGTCAACCGCGCAATCTCTTTGAAAGCCTTTGCGGCGATCGGCTCGCCGCCCTCGTGGAAGATGAAGCAGGGCACCCCCACGAGGCCCAGCTCGCCCGCGAGCTGGCAGAGCACGTCGGCGTTCTCCTCCATGCAGTCGCCTACGAAGACCAAGGCGTTGACCTTGCGCCGCTTCGTTTCCGCAATCGCGTGGCGCAGCACCTTGGCGATCTGCGTTTGGCCTGCGAGACAGAACACCGCCGTCATCCGTCGCACCAGCGCCTCGGCGTCCGCGACCCATGGACTCGACTTGCATTCGCCAAAGCCGCGGTAGAACACGAGCTGGACTTCGAGCCCGCCGAGGGCCGCCGTCGACTTGAACATTTCGCCCTGAATTTGACAGGCGCGATCCCAGCTTGGCTCTCGGCTCGCCGTCGCATCCATGGCGAAGACGAGCCGCCCGTGCCTGTCACTCGGCCTCCGGACCGACGCAACGGCGACCTTCTCGAGGAATTCGGCGACGGCCGCCTCGGTCCCGCGCTCGGTCGGCAATTTGCCCTTGTCCGCGCCCATTCCGCCCTGCACGCGAATAAATCACGATCCCTCTGAAGATAGTGCGCAATCGCCGTTACCGCCAGCTCAAGGAAGCGGCAATTCGGGCTCGGGCAATTCGGCGTTCGGCGGCAAGATCGGTGCTGGCCCCGGCCGAGCGAGGCCGAGCGCTGCGGCAAGTGCCCGCAATTCCTGACGGGCGGCCAAATGCGACATATTGAGGCGCACCTCGACCTTGTCGGCGCGCAGGTCGAGCAACGTCAGTCCGGAGAGAAAGAGCTCGCGGTAGATCACGCGTTCGCTGAGGCCGGGGGCGAGCCGAAAGCCGATGCGCGGCGCGAGTGCTTCCAGCACGCTTGCCATGGCGCGCTTGTTGTGGGCGTCGACCGCGCTCAACCGGTTGCGCAGGACGATCCAGTCGACGGAGCCGCGATCGCGCCGCGCCTTCTCCTTCCTGATCTCCCACACCGTCGCCGCATAGCGGCTGGGGTGCCGCACCTTATGACTAACGGGATCGACGCGCGCAAGCACGTCGAGATCGATGAAACTGTCGTTGAGGGGTGTTACCAGCGTGTCGGCGTGGGAATGGCCGATAAACGACAGGTTGCTTTCCCGCCCCGGCGTGTCGATCACGACGAAGTCGCAGGACGAAGCAAGCTCGGCGAACGTCAGCTCAAAACGCTCGCGCTCAAGCGTCGCTTCGACGCTCGGTTCGACGCGCCGGAGTTCCGGCACCGCCAGCACGATGTCGTGCGTTTGCCCGAATGTCCGGCGATTTTCGACGTAGCGCGTCAGGGTCCCCTGCTCCACGTCGAGATCGATTACACCGACCTTGTGCCCTTCGTGAAGAAGCTCAGCGACGACGTGCATCGCTGTGGTGGATTTGCCGGTCCCGCCCTTCGAATTGCCGAGAACGATGACATGGGCGCGCGAGGCGCCTCTTTCTTGGCCGACGATTCCTGCCTCCCCGCTAAAATCGGCCTATGCCGGCCTTATCCAGATTGCCGTGTCGTGGAACACGGCCCCACCCTTGGGCAAGCCCGGGTCAGCACTTGTGAGCGTATTGATGCCCTTGCCTTCCTCGAAGGCGTGGTTGGGCCAAACGCCTTCGACCACGACGACCCCGCGCTGCAAGCCGTCGAAAGGTTTCGCATGAACGACCACGTCGCCCCGTTCGTTGCCAAGACGCACGCGGGCACCGGGTGCGATGCCGAGCGCCTTCAAGTCCTCGGCACGGATGAGTGCTGTCGGTCGGCCCTCGCGCTTTTTCGAGCCGGGTGTCTCCGTGAAGCTCGTATTGAGGAACGAGCGTGACGGTGCGGCAACCAGGCGAAAAGGCCGATCCGCCGTCGCCTCGTCGATGACCGCGAGGTGATCCGGAAAGCGGCTCATGCCGGCGTGGGCAATCCCAAGGGCCGCCCAATCGGCCTCGAAATGGAATTTCTTGTCGGCGTGCCCGAAGCCGTTCAGGAAGTGCATATCGTCGCGGTCGAGGACGCAATCGACCCAGCGCATCCGGTAGGCGGTCTCGGCATCTGGCAGCCCGCTTCGCCTGAACGTCGCGTCGATCAATTCCCACGCGGTCATCTCGAAGCCCGGATGCTTGGCGCCGAGGCGCTTGGCAAGGCCGCGAAGGACATCGTGGTTCGACCGGCACTCGCCGAGCGGCTCGACGACCTTCTTGGTCACTTGGATGTGGGTGTGCCCGCTTGCGATGTAGAAATCCTCGTGCTCGAGGAACGTCGTCGCGGGCAGCACGATATCGGCCATCGCGGCGGTCTCGGTCATGAACTGCTCATGGACGCAGACGAAGAGGTCCTTGCGCGAGAAGCCTTCCCGCACCTTGAGGCTTTCCGGGCACACGGCGACGGGGTTGGTATTCTGAATGAAGAGTGCTGCGACCGGCGGCCCGTCCTTGATGTCCCGCGGATCGCCGAGAAGGATGGGGCCGATGCGCGACTGGTCGAGCATGCGCACCTTGGGATCGAGTGCATCGAGGCCCATCGTGAGCGTCTTGTCGATTGGATAAATCCCCGTCTGACCATAAAGCGCCCCGCCGCCCGGATGCTTCCATGCACCGGTGACGGCGGGAAGGCAGCTCACCGCATGCATCTGCTGGGAGCCGTTGCGAGAACGCGAGAACCCGTAGCCCGCGCGAATAAAGCTTCGCTTCGTGCGGCCATAAAGCCTCGCGAACGCGACGATCTCCTCGGCCGGAAGGCCCGTAACAGCACTCGCCCACTCGGGCGTGCGCGTCTCGAGATGTTCGAGGAGCGCTTCGGACGCGTCGGTGTAACGCTTGAGATATTCCCAGTCGGCGAAGCCTTCCTTGAAGAGGACATGCATCATCGCCGCGGCAAGCGCACCGTCCGTGCCCGGTCGGGGCATGACGTGGATATCAGCCTGTTGCGCGGTCGGTGTCCGGTAGGGATCGACGACGACGAGCTTGGCGCCGCGATGCTTCCGCGCGAGTGCGATATGGTGCATCACGTTGACTTGCGTGTGGACGGGATTGCCGCCCCACACGACGATAAGATCGGACTCGATCATCTCGCGCGTATCGACGCCGCGCTTCACGCCGCACCCCGCGATCCACCCGGTATCGGAGAGTGTCACGCAAATCGTGCTGTGCTGGCGCGAGTATTTCATCACGTGGCGCAGCCGCTCGATGCCGTCGCGCTGGATAAGGCCCATGGTGCCGGCATAGAAGTAGGGCCATACCGCCTCGGGACCATATTTCGCCGCGGCGGCGATCAGTTGGTTCCCAACTTCGTCGAGCGCATCATCCCACGTGATCGGCTCGAATGCCGAGATCCCCACGCCTTTCTCGCCGACGCGGCGCAGGGGGGTGCGCAAGCGATCCGGATGGTGAATGCGCTCGGCATAGCGCGCGACCTTGGCGCAGATCACCCCGGCCGTGTAGCTGTTTTCCTTGGCGCCATGCACGCGACCGATCGTCCGGGCATCCAGCCGCTCGACCTCGAGCGCGCAGGTGCTGGGGCAGTCATGCGGGCAGGCGGAGCCGACCAGTTCGATGTTTCCCGGTGCTGTCTGGTCGAGAG
>DATDHA010000161.1:0-3560 GCA_036521815.1 Alphaproteobacteria bacterium
AGGGATGCTGAAGCGCCGGGTAAAACGCTCACGTGGATTCCTGCGTCGATCGCGGCACTCAGCAATTTAAATCCAGGATCGGAGACGAGTGGCGTACCCGCGTCCGACACGAGTGCGATGCAGGCACCCTCCCGCAACCGCGCCAGCAATTTCGGGCGCGCCGCGGCGGCGTTGTGATCGTGGTAAGGCGTCATCGGAACGTCGATTCGGTAGACCGCGAGGAGCTTGCCCGT
Source organism: Alphaproteobacteria bacterium (assembly GCA_036521815.1). GTDB lineage: Bacteria > Pseudomonadota > Alphaproteobacteria > JACZXZ01 > JACZXZ01 > DATDHA01. The sequence continues at coordinate 234 of DATDHA010000161.1, forward strand.
GACCCGCGTGTCCTCGCAAGCGATGAGATCGACGTGGCACAGGGTCTCGAGGGCTCTGAGGCTGATGTCGCCGAGGTTGCCGATCGGCGTCGCCACCAGGTAAAGACCCGGCGGTGGCTTGCTTCCGGCCCGTTTACTTCCGGTTGGCCAGCCGCTACCCTCGGTCGTGTCTTCCCGGGATGTTCTGGAGCCCATCCGTTGCGTCATTCCCTCAAGAGTCCGTGGTCGGGGATGCGGCGCCCGCGTATCGCGGCGCTGGCATTCCCGCTCGTTTTCGCATTGGCCGCTTGCCACGGCTCGAACCTAGTCGAGAAGCAACCGCCTTCGCAAGGAACACCCCAAGCGAGCGGAACGGCCGCACCTGGGCTGAACTTGCCGCCGGGGGCGGTGTCGACCGAATCCTTGGCCCCATCTGGGGCTGAGGCGCCGGGCGGCGCAGGGCCGTCGGTTGCGGGTGAAAATCCCCAAGCCGTCAAAGTCGGACTCCTGCTGCCATTGAGCGGAAACAATGCACCACTTGGCAAAGCATTGCTCAATGCGGCCGAGCTTGCCGTGTTCGAGACCGCCAGTAAGAATTTTGCACTGCTACCGCGCGACACCGAAGGCACGCCCGATGGTGCGGCCCGTGCCGCCCGCGCCGTGCTTGACGAGGGTGCAAAGCTGATCCTCGGTCCGCTCTTCGCCGAGGAGGTGCTCGCGGCCGCACCGGTCGCGCGCTCGACGGGCGTCAACGTGATCGCATTCTCGACCGATGAGCGTGTCGCTGGCGATGGCGTCTTCCTGATGGGATTCCTGCCGCGCACCCAAGTGACGCGGATCGTGATCTTTGCGCACGCGCAAGGGATCAACCGCTTCGCGGCGGTCGTCCCGAACACACCCTATGGCCAGACGATCGCGTCGTTGCTGCGCGATGCGGTGGGCGAAGCGGGTGCTTCGATCGCCGAGATCGCGAGCTACGATCCGGCTGCCGGCAGCGCGGCCGACGTGGTGCGCCAGCTCGCGAACTACGACACCCGCCACGCGGCGATCCTGGCGCAGCGCAAGCAACTCGAGGGCAAGACCGACGAGGTTTCACGCCAAGCACTCCAGCGCCTGCAGACGCAAGACACGATCGGCGACGTCGACTTCGATGCCGTCATGCTGCCCGAGGGTGGGGAGCGCCTGCTGGCGCTTGCCCCATTGCTTCCCTATTACGACATCGATCCCTCGCACGTGCGCTTGCTCGGCACCGGGCTTTGGGACGATCCGCGGGTGCGCAAGGAGCCGGCCCTCCTCGGCGGCTGGTACGTCGCCCCCGATCCGAACCTGCGCGGCGACTACGATCAGCGCTACGCCAAGCTCTACGACGCCACCAACCCGCCGCGGATCGCAACTCTTGGCTATGACGCAACGGCACTCGCCGCCGCACTCGCGCGAAGTGCCGGCGAGGCTGGATTTGCCGCGCAATCGCTCACCAATCCGAACGGATTTTCCGGCATCGACGGCATTTTTCGCTTTCATGAGGACGGGCGGAACGAGCGCGGGCTGGCTGTTCTCGAAGTGCATGGCGACGCCCCGACCGTCGTAAGCCCCGCACCTGTTAGTTTTGCGACGGAGTAGATCGGTCGCCGGCTAGTTTTGCGACCGAGCAGATCGGTCGCTGACCAGTTTTGCGACCGGGCAGATCGGCGGAACGCACTTCCCCTTACGCGATAAGGGACGCAAGCACGGCGTCGAGGCGCTGACGCCCGGCCGCAGTGGCGCGCAACGAATGCTCATCGAGGATGAGAAATCCGCCCTCGATGAGGGACGCAACACGATCCACGTCGACGAGCGCTTCGATCCGCTTGCCGATCTCGCGATGGACGCGCTCACGGCCGACGCCCTCGCTCATGCGCAACCCCATCATCAGCATTTCCTCGAAGCGCTCTTCCGATGTGAGCGGAAGACGCTTGCGGGTTGCGTGTCCGGAACTCTCGACCATCTCCAGCCATCGCTCGGGTGCTCGATGTTGGCGCGTTGCGAACTTCTCGCCTTCAATCGTGAGCCGGCCATGAGCACCTGGGCCGATGCCGACATAATCGCCATAGCGCCAATAGGTGAGATTGTGCCGGCACTCCGCCCCCGGCCGCGCGTAGTTCGAGATTTCGTAGGCCTGGAAGCCCAGGGCCCCGAGAATTTCACCGGTCGCCTCGTAGAGGGCCGATGCGGCGTCTTCGTCCGGCATCGCGAAATCGCCGCGCGCATGGGCTTGCTCGAAGCTTGTCCCGGGCTCGATGGTGAGCTGATAAAGCGAAACGTGTTCGCCGACGTGATCGAGGGCAGTGCGCAGCTCTTCTTGCCAGGCTTCCAGCGTTTGGCCTGGCCGCGCATAGATGAGATCGAAGCTCACCCGCTCGAAATGCCGCCGGGCGAGCGCGAGAGCGGCAACTGCTTCGGCACTCGAATGCCGGCGGCCGAGGAAGCGAAGCTGGGCGTCGTCGAGCGCTTGCACGCCGAGGGAAATCCGATTCACGCCCGCCGCGGCGTAACCCGCGAAGCGGCCGGTCTCGACCGAGGTTGGATTGGCCTCAAGCGTGATCTCGACCCGATCGCCGATATGCCAGTGCCGTGCGATCCGTTCGACCACGGCGCCGACGGTATCGGGCGCCATCAGCGACGGCGTGCCGCCGCCGAAAAAGACGCTCGTCACCGTCCGGCCCCGCGTATCCGCGGCAAAGTGGTCGAGCTCCGCGATGAGCGCTTTCTTCCAGCGCGCCTGATCGATACGCTCCCGCACATGGCTGTTGAAATCGCAATAGGGGCATTTTGCGAGGCAGAAGGGCCAGTGAACATAGACGCCGAAGCCCGCATCGTCGTCCATCGCGCTCTGGCGCCCCGTTACGATATTCGTCGCGGCGGCGCGCATCATCCCTCGAAACAGGCGGCGAGCAGTTTGCGGAACGCGTCGGAGCGGTGATTGATGGCAAGCTTCGCCGCCGGCTCCATCTCGCCATAAGTGATCTGATAGCCGTTCGGCTGGAATACCGGGTCATAGCCGAAGCCCTTGTCGCCGCGCGGCGGGAAGACCAACGCCCCGTCAGCTCGCCCCTCCACGCTTTCGACGTGCCCGTCCGGCCAAGCAAGGCTCAAGGCGCAAACGAAGTGAGCGGCACGGTCGTCCTTGTTTATCATTTCACGTTCCAGCCGCGTCATCGCCTTGGTGAAATTTCGCTGACGACCTGCCCACCGGGCAGATTTGATGCCGGGTGCGCCACCGAGGGCGGGAACGACCAGCCCGGAATCATCCGCGATCGCGGGCAACTGCGAAGCGCGCGCGGCTGCGACCGCCTTGATTTCAGCGTTCGC
>DATDHA010000162.1:0-2792 GCA_036521815.1 Alphaproteobacteria bacterium
GCGAACGCGGCCCTCATCGCACTTCTCGCCAAGACCTGGCATCTCTCGAAGTCGAGCATCACCCTCGTCCAAGGGGCCGCCAGCCGGCGCAAGTCCCTTCACCTCGCGGCGGAGCCCAAGATCCTTCTCCAGCAACTTGAGCGCTGGCTCGACGAAACAGCGGAACTCAAAGGCAGACATGGCTGAAGCGAAGATAATCGACGGCAAGGCGTTCGCCGAGCGTGTACGCGCGCGCGTTGCGACGGATGTGGCGGCACTCACGACCGCGCACGGGCTCACGCCGGGGCTTGCGGTGATCCTGGTCGGCGACAATCCGGCGAGCCGGGCCTACGTCGCCAGCAAGAAGAAGGCGACCGTCGAGGCCGGGATGCGCTCCTTCGAGCGCATGCTTGCCGCCTCGACGAGCGAAGCAGCACTGCTCGCCGAGATAGCACAGCTCAATGCCGACCCGGCCGTGCACGGCATCCTCGTGCAATTGCCGCTCCCCGCTCAGATCCGGGAAGCCGCGGTGATCGAGGCACTCGACCCGCGCAAGGACGTCGACGGCTTTCATACGCGGAACGTGGGCCTGCTTTGGACCGGTAGCGAGGGTATCGTGCCATGCACCCCGCTCGGCTGTTTCATGCTGCTCAAGGAAACCCTCGGCGAGCTCGCGGGGGCGCGCGCCGTCGTCGTGGGCCGTTCCAATATCGTGGGAAAGCCGATTGCCAATCTTCTGCTGCGCGAGAACTGCACGGTCACGATCGCCCATTCGCGCACCCGCGAGCTCGCCCAGGAATGCCGGCGCGCCGACATCCTCGTCGCAGCCGTCGGAAAGCCCGAGATGGTGCGCGGCGATTGGATCAAGCCGGGGGCTGCGGTGATCGACGTCGGCATCAACCGCGTGACCGCGGAAACGGCCGGAAAATCCCGGCTCGTCGGGGACGTGGCGTTCGCTGAAGCGGTCAAGGTCGCGGGCGCCATCACGCCCGTGCCCGGCGGCGTCGGGCCGATGACGATCGCCTGCCTGCTGCGCAACACCGTGAGTGCCGCGTGCCGGCAGGCGGGGATCAAGCCTTCCGCCTGAGTGAGGCGGGACGCCGGGACTAGCGGATCGGACGAGCCTCAGCCGCGCGCTTTCTTGAGCAAGCGCAGGCGGAGCGCGTTGAGCCGGATGAAGCCGGCGGCGTCGCGCTGGTCATACACCCGATCTTCCTCGAACGTCACGTGCGCGAGACTATAGAGCGAGTGTGGCGACTTGCGGCCGACCACGCGGACGTGGCCCTTGTAGAGTTTCAAGCGCACGGTGCCCTCGACGTGCTCCTGGCTCTTGTCGATCGCCGCCTGGAGCATCTCGCGCTCGGGCGAGAACCAGAAGCCGTTATAGACGAGCTCGGCATAGCGCGGCATAAGCTCGTCCTTGAGATGAGCGCTGCCGCGGTCGAGGCAAATGCTTTCGATCCCGCGATGAGCCTCGTGAAGGATCGTGCCGCCGGGGGTTTCGTAAACCCCGCGCGACTTCATGCCGACGAAGCGGTTCTCCACGAGATCGACGCGGCCGATGCCGTGCTTGCCGCCGAACTCGTTCAATCTCACAAGCAATTTCGCGGGCGACAACCGCTCGCCGTTGACCGCGACCGGGTCTCCCTTCGCGAAGTCGATTTCGATGTATTCGGGCTGGTCGGGTGCTTTTTCGGGGGCGACGGTGCGGCTATAGACGAACTCCTCCGGCTCGTGCCAGGGATCCTCGAGCACTTTGCCCTCGGCCGAGATGTGCAGCATGTTGGCATCGACCGAAAAGGGTGCTTCGCCGCGCTTGTCCTTGGCAATCGGGATCTGGTGTTTCTCGGCATATTCGAGGAGCTTCGTGCGCGACGTGAGGTCCCATTCGCGCCAGGGTGCGATTACCTTGATATCCGGCTGGAGCGCATAGTAGGCGAGCTCGAAACGCACCTGGTCGTTGCCCTTGCCGGTCGCACCATGGGCGACGGCGTCGGCGCCCGTCTTCGCCGCGATCTCGATTTGGCGCTTGGCGATGAGTGGCCGCGCGATCGAGGTGCCCAGGAGATAAATACCCTCGTAAAGCGCGTTGGCACGGAACATCGGGAAGACGAAATCGCGCACGAATTCTTCGCGTAGATCGTCGACGAAAATCTCCTTCACCCCCATGAGCTCGGCCTTGCGCCGCGCCGGCTCGAGCTCCTCGCCCTGGCCGAGGTCGGCGGTGAAGGTCACCACCTCGCAACGATAGGTATCCTGCAGCCAGCGCAAGATGATCGAGGTATCGAGCCCGCCGGAATAGGCGAGCACCACCTTCTTCACGTCTTTGGCCATGGTCGACTCCGCATCGAGGACTGTTGAACGGCGCGGCAGTATAGGGATGTCCACCGGGATCGCAACAGCTGCGCGTCAATTGTGCCTAGCATAGAAATTGTTTACGCAAATGCTCGTGATTGGGATTTTTAGTTTCGCTATGTGGTAGAAGGAGCATTGAACAATCGCGGCTGAAATCTGCTTTATAATGAAGCAAACGACTTTGTAGTCTCGAACGCTACGCCGAGAAAGTACGAACAAACCCATTCGAAAGGTAACCGATATGGCGGAAGACGGTGAGAAAAATTGGTTCGACGACTATGCTGACCAGGTAGATGAATCTCAGATCGAGGAATATGACATTGGCCTGCTGCCGGTTCCGTGGACACGGAGTTAAGTGTCAACATGGGACCGGAGGTGGATCATGGAGCGACGTCGATTTACACGAGAGTTCAAGCTTGAGGCCGTGAAGCTGGTCAAGGAGCGCGGGGTATCGTACG
>DATDHA010000163.1:0-1880 GCA_036521815.1 Alphaproteobacteria bacterium
AGCAACCGCCCGTCCGGGAAGTAAAACGTGTCGTGCAACGCCCGGGCCGGATGGTTCTCGGGGATATTGAGCGCCGCGAAGTTGTGGAAATCGTCCTCGATCTCCGGGCCCGAGGCGACGTCGAAGCCGGCGCGGCGAAACAGGGTCTCGATGCGCAGGCGCGCGCGCGTCACGGGGTGCAGCCCCCCCGGTTCCTCGCCCCGTCCCGGGAGCGTGACGTCGATGCGACCTTCAATGAGCTTACGATCGATGTCGGCGCGCTCGAGGACCTCGCGGCGCGCCTCGATCGCGCGCGCAAGCTCTTCCTTTGCCTCGTTGATGCGCGCCCCGGCCGCCGGGCGCTCGATCGCAGGAAGCCGGCCGAGCTCCTTCAACTGCTCGGTGAAGGTTCCCTTCTTCCCGAGCCAGCGCACGCGCACGTTCTCGAGCGCGGCGGCGTCCGGTGCAGCCGCGACCTCGGCACGCGCCTCGGCAGTGAGGGCCGTCAGGTCAGCCAAGAGCGCCTCCCGACAATCAGCTCATGCCGAGGGCGGTCTTGGCCTGCTGCGCGATGGCGCCAAAGGCTGCGGTGTCGTGCACCGCGATGTCGGCCAGCACCTTGCGGTCGATCTGCACTCCGGCCTTGTTCAGGCCGTTGATGATGCGGCTGTAGGTGAGCCCGTAGAGGCGCGCTGCGGCGTTGATGCGCGCGATCCACAGCGCGCGGAACTCACGCTTGTTCTGCCGGCGGTCGCGGTAGGCGTACTGGCCCGCCTTGATGACGGCCTGCTTGGCCGCGCGATAGACCTTGCGGCGGGCGTTGTAGTAGCCCTTCGCCTTACCTAAGACTTTCTTGTGACGGCGCCCGGCCGTCACGCCACGCTTCACTCGTGCCATGGTGTTACTCGCTTAAAATGATGAATGCGCGTTACAGGCGCTTAACGGTGATAAGGCAGCAGCTGCTCGACCCGGCCGACGTCGGTCTTGTCGACGAGGCTCGAGCCGCCGGAGCGCGCCTGGCGTTTGACCTTGCGGTCCTTGTGGCCGAGATTGTGGCGACGATTGGCGCCGTACCGCTTGAAGCCCTTCGCTGTCTTGCGAAAGCGCTTGGCCGCGGCCCGGTTGGTTTTCAACTTGGGCATCGACTTCACTCCTTAGTTGTATAGCCCCGGTCGCAAGGTGCCTGGCTTGAGCACCCGCTACGGGCGAACGCCCCGCCGGGACCAAAATCGGTCCTTTGAGGGAGTTACTTCTTCTTCGGTGCAAACACCATGATCATCTGCTTGCCCTCCATGAGCGGGTTCTGCTCGATCACCGCGTGAGGCGCGAGGTCGCCTGAAACCCGCTCCAGGAGCTTGCGCCCGAGGTCCTGGTGCACCATCTCGCGGCCACGGAACCTCAGGGTCACCTTGGCCTTGTCGCCCTCGGTGAGGAATCGAGTGAGATTACGCAGCTTGATCTGGTAATCCGACTCGCCCGTACCGGGACGAAACTTCACTTCCTTGACCTGAATCTGCTTCTGCTTGCGCTTCGCGGAGTGGGCTTTCTTGCTCTGCTCGAACAGAAACTTCCCGTAATCCATGATGCGCACGACCGGCGGCTCTGCGGTCGGCGAAACCTCGACCAGATCGAGCTCAGCTGCGGTCGCCATCTGCAGGGCGTCGTAACGCGACATCACCCCGGCCTGCGACCCATCGGCCGCGATCACGCGCAGTTGCGGCGCGTTGATCTCCTCATTGCGCCGGACCCGCTTTGTTGCACTAGCGATTCGTCAACCCTCCACACTCCTGCGCCCGCGGCTTTCGAGCTCGACACGGAACCGTTCGGCGAACGTCTCCGGGGCCATCGTGCCCAGGTCCTTGCCGCTTCGACTGCGCACTGCAAGTAGGTTTGCGGCCACT
>DATDHA010000164.1:0-6001 GCA_036521815.1 Alphaproteobacteria bacterium
GCTAAAGTAAAACGCGCCACGATTTGCTCGGCACGTAAAGAGTGTCGAGGTGCGTCATCCAAAGCGAAGCCGGCAGGGGTTCTTCGGAATTTCGGTCGGGGGAGCGAGGAAGACCGTTTCGGGGAGATGAAGGTTCTTCGGAACTTTCACCACCCGGCTTCCGCGGCAGGTGTTCTTCGGAGCGCTTGTTGCTATGTGGGAGGCTCAACTCCCGGTTGGCCGGTTTTGTTCCCAGATCGGTGTCGGCGGCCTTCGGGCCGACGGGGCCGTAACGGGGGGCTTCGGGGACCTTCGGGGACTCGTTGTCTCAGGCGCGAAAATTTTCCCGCAAGGGAAGAGGGACGCGACGGGCGTTGCCGGACGGATCGACGGGTTGGCTGGCTGCAGGCGATCTCCCGCGAGGGGGATACGGCCCCTCCGCCAAGCGAACGTCCCTTAACGGGGACGGACCCGCGCGGAGAAGGCTGGAAGCCGAGCCACTTTTGAAATGCCATGGAGCTTCGGCTCCGGAGGCGTCGGGAGTGTCCCGCCCGGACACGTAGCGTGGGTTTTCGCTTACGCTCCCGACGCCTCTCTTATTTTGAGCACCCCATTTGTCGCACGCGCACGGCAGAAGCGCCCTTGGAACGGGCGATCATGTGCTGCGCGGTATCAACACGGTGTAGTCGAGCTCGAGCACGATCGAGGGGTCGAAGTTGCCGCCCGCATCCTTGTCCGGGAAATCGGCGCAGGACCGATCCTTGGCGCCAAGGGTGCGCAAGCGCAAGGCGCCAACGTCGCGCCGGCCGGGAATCTCCCAGCGCGCCAAGATTTTGCTCCAGGCATAGAGGGTGTCGCCGGCGAAGGTCGGGTTGACGTGCCGCCCGCCGTTGATCGCCGCGATCTTGACCGCGTTGGCGAGGCCGTTGAACGAGAGTGCCCGCGCAAGGCTCATGACATGGCCACCATAGACGAGGCGCCGGCCGATGCGGTCCGCCGCTTGCACATGGCGATTGAAGTGAACCCGAGCCGTGTTCTGATAGAGGCGTGCGGCCATCATGTGCTCGGCCTCTTCGATCGTGACGCCATCGACGTGATCGATCCGCTCGCCCGCGGCGAAGGACTCCCAAACATGTGATGAGCCGGCGAGTGCGAAGTCGTAGTGCGCGAAATCAAGGGCCGACGGCGTGATCAGCCGATCGGCCGGCACATGGTCGACGAGATCGGGCACGGCTGGTGCCGGTGCGGGCGAAGCCTCGTCGCGCTTTCGCACCATCACCCAGCGCACGTAATCGACGGCGCTCTCGCCACGCTGGTTTCTACCCTGCGTGCGCACATGGACGATCCCGCTCTTGCGGTTCGAGTTCTCGCGCAGCCCGATGACGCGAGAGACCGCCCTCAATGTGTCGCCGGGATAGACCGGTGCGCCAAAGCAGCCATCGGCATAGCCGAGATTGGCGACCGCATTGAGGGAGATGTCGGGTACGGTTTTTCCGAACACCAGATGGAACGTGAGAAGATCGTCGAGCGGGGCGCGCTCGAACCCACAAGCCCGCGCGAACGGGTCGGAGGATTGAAGTGCGAAGCGCGATCCCGTGAGGCCTATGTAAAGTGCGACATCGCCGGAAGTCACGGTGCGCGGTGTCGCGTGGACCAGCTCCTCGCCGAGATGGAAATCCTCGAAAAAGCGGCCCGCATCGGTCTTTGCGGTGATTTTTGCTGCTCTGCTCATCGCGCGGCCGGTGCAGCACCCTCAAGCACCGCGATCGCGTCGGCGAGGGTGACAAGTCGCTTGGCAGTCTCGACGTGGAGGTTTTCGATGAGCTTGCCGTCGAGGAGCACAACGCCCTTGCCGGCACGGGAGGCCTCCGCGTGCGCCGCGATGACCTTGCGCGACCAGGCAACCTCCTCGGTCGAAGGTGCAAAGACTTCGTTCGCCTTGGCGATAGTCTTCGGGTGGATGAGCGTCTTGCCGTCGAAGCCGAGTTCCCTGCCTTGCAGGCAGGAACGGGCGAAGCCCTCGTCGTCGGCGAGATCCAGATGCACGCCGTCGAGGACCGACAATGCGAATGCGCGGGCGGCAAGCAGGCAGAGCCCGAGGCTCGTGAGCATCGGCAAGCGCTCCCGCGTATGCGCCGCGTGAAGATCCTTCGCGAGATCGGAAGTCCCCATCACCAGACACCCGACCCGCCTGGAGCTTGCGGCGATCTGCTCGGCATGAAGGACGCCGAGCGGCGTCTCCATCATGCACCAAATCGAGAGCGAGGCGGGTGCCGAGAGGGCGCAAAGACGTCTTTCGGCCTCGGCGACCATTTCGGCACTTTCCACCTTCGGGATGAGCACGGCGTCAGCCGACGACTTCGCGGCCATCGCAAGATCGTCACCCCCCCACGGCGTGTCGAAGCCGTTCACGCGCACGACAAGTTCGCGGGCACCGTAGCCGCCTTCGCGCAAGGCCGCGGCGATCTGTTCGCGAGCGCCCACCTTTGCATCTGGGGCCACCGCATCCTCGAGATCGAGGATCAAGCCGTCGGCCGGCAGCGTGCGCGCCTTTTCGAGTGCGCGCGCGTTCGAGCCCGGCATGTAGAGCACGCTGCGGCGCGGCCGCACGGCCCCCGTCAAGGTCTCGGTCATGGCGCCACCTTCGCTTCCCCACCATTCGGAAGGGCGCGACCCTATCAAGGATCGACGTGACGAGGCAAGGAAAGCTGTTACCGGGCGTGCCCTGGGGCCGTGGGTTTTCGAGGTCGCCAAGGTGCTCTGGCCGGCGTCCGGCCCCTATGGCAAATTGCCGCCGTGTCGGTGCTTTCGATCCAGTCTTCGGTCGTATTTGGGAATGTCGGCAATCGCGCCGCCGTCTTTGCACTGCAACGCCTCGGCATTGACGTCCTGCCGATCGATACGGTGACCCTCGCCCACCACCCCGGTCACGGCGGCTTTCGGGGGTCTGTCTCGAGGCCGGAGACGCTTCGCACGCTGCTCGATGGTCTCGAGGCCGTCGGCGCCCTCGAAGGCTGTGATGCGGTATTGAGCGGCTATCTCGGCGATGCATCGCTCGGTGCCGTGGTCCTCGACGCCGTTCGCCGCGTGAAGTGCCGCAATCCGCGCGCACTTTATCTTTGCGATCCGGTCATGGGCGACCAACAAAAAGGACTCTATGTTCGCCCCGGCATACCCGAATTTTTTGCCGCTTCGGCACTTCCCGTCGCCGACATTCTGATGCCGAACGCGTTCGAGCTCGGCTGGCTCGCGGGATGCGAGATCGGCGGGGTCGAAGCCGCGGCGGCGGCCGCAAGGACGCTGCTCGCGCGGGGACCACGACTTGTCGTCGTGACTGGTATCATGCGTAGGGGTCGCGCGAGCAAACGCATCGGCGCACTGGCCGTGACGGCGAAAGGTGCCTGGCTCGCGGAAAGCCCCTTCGTCGACGCGCCCGCGAGCGGGGCCGGCGATCTTTTCGCAGCACTTTTCCTCGGCCGTTACCTCAAGGGCCGCGATCCCGCCAAGGCGTTGACCCATTGCGTATCGGCGCTCCACGCCGTGATGACCGCGACACGCCGCAAGGGCGTATATGAGTTGGCACTAATAGACACCCAGGCGGCATTTGCAGCACCCAAACGCCTGTTCAAAGCTGAAAGGATGCGTTAAACGGGGCTGGAATTCGGGATTTCGGCTCAAGCCGAGCGCCGGATTTCGGTCCAAGCCGAATCAATGAACGAACAACGCGCCCCACGCCCTCTTCGCCGAACTGCCTCATAGCACTACGGGTCCATGGATATTTTGCTGTTTATCAAGGGTATCGGCGTCGGCTTCGCAATCGCAGCACCCGTCGGACCAGTCGGAATGCTGTGCATGCAGCGATCCCTCACCAAGGGGTTTCTCTACGGGCTTTTCTCAGGCATGGGTGCGGCGACGGCGGACGCGATCTTCGGTGCTGTCGCCGCCTTCGGCGTCAGTTTCATCTCGGAATTCCTCACGCGCCAGCAGTTCTGGCTTCAGCTTGGCGGTGCCTTTCTGCTGCTCATCATGGGAATCCACACGATCTTCGCGAAATGGCGTCCGCCCGGCGAACGCGCCGGCGCCAACGACCTCGCCCACGATCTCCTCACCACCTTTTTCCTGACCATCACGAATCCGATCACTATTTTCTCCCTCACCGCGGTATTCGTGACCGTCGGGATCACCTCCGGAACGGAGACCCTTCTGGGTGGCGGGCTCGTGACCGGAGGGGTCTTCGTGGGCTCGGCCCTTTGGTGGTGCATTTTATGCAGCGCCTTCAGCCTCGGCCGCAGCGTGATGTCGGGCGTATATTTGAAGCGCATTCACAGGGCCGCGGGTTTCGTCATGCTCGCCTTCGGTGCGGGCGTCTTCATCCACCTTCTCGATTTGAGGGTATTCCCGTGACGGATCGTTCGATAAAGGCGTTGCTCTTCGATGTCTTCGGCACGGTCGTCGATTGGCGCACGAGCGTCATCCGCGAAGGGGAGGCATTCGGCAGCACCAACCGCATCCAAGGGATCGATTGGGTCGCCTTCGCCGACGCGTGGCGCGGGCTCTATCAGCCGACCATGCAGAAAGTCCGGAGCGGTGCTGCCCCGTGGCAGCCGCTCGACGAGCTTCACCGCGCGAGCCTCGACAAGCTCCTGGCCGAGCACGGCGTCTCGGGTGTCCCCGAAGCTGAACTCGAGCGGTTCAATCGCGCGTGGCACCGCCTCGATGCCTGGCCGGATGCCGTCTCGGGGCTTACGAGGCTCAAGCGGAAATACATCCTCGCCACCTGCTCGAACGGCAACGTGGCGCTGATGGTTGATCTGGCAAAGCATGCCGGCTTGCCCTGGGACATGGTGCTGGGTGCTGAGCTTGCGCGCCACTACAAGCCCTGTCCGGAGACCTATAAAAGGTCGGTCGCGTTTCTACGCCTCGATCCCTCCGCATGCGTCATGGTCGCCGCCCATAACCGCGATCTCGCCGCGGCCGCCGCGTGCGGCCTCAAGACCGCCTTCGTGCCGCGCCCCAAGGAGTTCGGCACGCATGCGGAAAGTCCCGTCGGAAAGCCCGATCTTGCGCCGAGCCAGAAGTGGGACTTCGTGGCGGAGGATTTCAACGCGCTCGCCGCTTTATTGGAGCTCTAGACTTATTTATTTTGTCGCATTTTATATGGCAAACCGTGTGCTGCGGTTTCGTCGTCGTATAGCCACTTTGCCGGTAAACGCGCTTGGCCCATCAGCGCTTTGGCAATTGCCGCTCGATCAGCCTTGCGAAAAAGCTCGAGCCGAGCGGGATGATCGCGTCGTTGAAATCATAGCGTGGGTTGTGCACGTCGCACCCGCCGTCCTCGCCCGCGTAGCCGATGAATATGAACGCACCCGGCCGCTTCTGAAGCATGAAGGAGAAATCCTCCGACGCTGTGCGCATCGGCATGTTGCGCTCGACTTGGGTTTCGCCAACGATGTCCGCCGCCGCGTCGCCCGCGATCGCCGTCTCGCGCGCGTGATTGACGAGGGGCGGATATTTCATGGCGAAATCGATCGCCGCCTTGGCCCCATAGGTTGCCGCAACGCCCGCGGCGACGCGCTCGATCGCCGGGCCGATCTTGTCGACGATCTCCGGCCGATAGGCGCGCACGTTGCCGCGCAGGATGACGCTCTCGGGGATGACGTTGTAAGCTTCGCCGCCGTGGACCTGTGTCACGCTGACGACCAGCGAGTCGACTGCGTTCACGTTCCGGCTCACGATCGTCTGAAGCGCCATGATCGTGTTCGCCGCGACGACGACCGGATCGACGCCGGACTCGGGCCGAGCCGCGTGTGCGCCGCGTCCCGTGATTGTGATGTCGAAGTTGCCGGATGCGGCCATGATCGGCCCTGGGCGGATGCCGAAAACACCGACGGGGGCGAGCGCCCAATTGTGCATACCGTAAACTTCGTCGCAGGGAAACTTCTCGAAAAGTCCCTCCTCGATCATCACCTTCGCACCACCCCACCCCTCCTCGGCGGGTTGGAAGATGAAATGGACCGTGCCG
>DATDHA010000165.1:0-6735 GCA_036521815.1 Alphaproteobacteria bacterium
GGACGATCGTCTTCATATAGACGATCGCCTGAACCCGCTCCGCATACCGAAACACCCAATGAAAGGCGAGTGCACCACCCCAATCGTGGCCGACGATGACGATGCGTCGGCCGGGCTCGACCGCGTCGAACCACGCATCGAGATAGCGCGTATGATCGGCAAATCGATAGGTGCCGCTCTGCGCTTTGCCCGAGCGGCCCATCCCGATGAGATCGGGTGCCAAGACGCGGCCGAGACCGCTCACATGGGGAATCACATTGCGCCAGAGATAGGCGGATGTCGGATTGCCGTGAAGGAAGACGATGGCGTCGCCCGCACCTTGGTCGACATACGCCATCTCTCCATCGCCGACCGCGATGCGCCGGCGCGGATGGGGATCCGCCGCGGAAATCGTCATTGCGTTCACGGGCGCGTCCTCAATCGGTCATCTTGATGAGCGCCTTGCCGAAATTTTCGCCTTTCAGAAGCCCGATCAGCTTGCGCGGCGCGTTCTCAAGACCAGGCGTCACGTCTTCACAGTATTTGATCTTGCCTTCCTTGATCCAGCGCGCCAACTCGCCAAGGCCCTCCTTGTATCGCTCGGCATAGTCGAAGACGAGGAAGCCTTCGACGCGCCCGCGGGTGCGGATCAGGTTCCAGAAGAGGCGCGGCCCCAATTCGGGTTTGTCGAGGTTATATTGGGATATCTGGCCGCAAATAATGACGCGCGCCTTGAAATTGAGGAGGGGAAAGACCTTGTCGGTGACGACACCGCCGACATTGTCGAAATAGACATCGATGCCTTTCGGGCAGGCGGCCTTGAGATCGGCGGCGAAATCCCTGCTCGTGCGGTAATCGACGCAAGCATCGTAGCCGAATTCCGTGGTGCAGTATTCCGCCTTCGCCTCGGACCCGACCGTGCCGACCGTGCGGCAGCCTTTGAGCTTGGCGATCTGGCCCACAATGCCGCCGACCGCACCCGATGCCGCCGAGACGACGACCGTTTCCCCCGCCTTCGGCATGCCGAGGTCGAGTAGTCCGAAATATGCGGTGAGGCCGGGCATGCCGAGGACGCCGAGTGCCGTCGAGATCGGGGCGAGGGTGGGATCGATTTTGCGCAGGCCCTTGCCGTCCGAGATCGCGTGCGTTTGCCAGCCGAGGATTCCTTCGACGATATCGCCCTCATGGAATTTGGAATTTCGCGACGCGATGACGCGTCCGACCACGCCGCCGGTCATGACGTCGCCGATCTCGACGGGCTTCGCGTAGGAGGCGCGGTCGCTCATCCTGCCGCGCATGTAAGGGTCGAGCGAGAGATAGAGGGCCTGGACCAGAAGCTCGCCCTCCTTGGGGGCGGGGATGGGTGCCTCAACGAGCATGAAGTCGCTTTCGGACGGCTCGCCTCTTGGACGGTTCATGAGCCGGATCTGGCGATTTTCAATGTTCGGAATGGTCCCTGACATGGTCTCTCCCTCAGCGATTCGACCGGGTTCCGAAGCTTAGCGAGAAGCCGGATCGGGGGATAGGGCGGGGGCGGCGGCCCTTCGGCAGGCAAGAAGAATCGCATCGGAGAAATCCGCGTCCGCGACCATGCGCGAGATCAAGAGCCCGCCGACCGCAAGCGCCACCGTCGCGATCGCACGCTCGCGCGCGCCGAGCCGCCCCGTCTCGGGAATTCGGGGCTCAAGGGCGTCCAGGGTGCCGATCAAGGCCCTCTCGAAGGCTTTCCGCGCGCTATCGCCCCGCCGGGCAATTTCGCCGCCAAGGGCCGGCATCGGGCACCCGCTCGCCGGCATGTCCCGATGGGTTCGAGTGAGATAGCGGCCCACGATGGCGCGGTAAGCCTCATCGGGCGTATGGGTTTCGAGCCCGGCAAGCCATTTCCCGCGCCCCTCCGCCATGGCAGCCTCGAGCGCTTCGGCCATGAGGGCCTCTTTGTCCGTGAAATGCGCATAGAAGCCGCCATGGGTAAGCCCAGCCTCGGCCATGATTTCAGCGATGCCGGCACCTTCCAGACCCTCTTTCCGGAACAGCCGGCACGCGGCTTCGAGAATGCGTCGGCGGGTCTCGGCCTTGCATTGCAGGCTTTTGGGCAACGGCGCCTCCTGTTTTATGATGACTATCATATTTTATTTTTGATAATATGACAATCATCATTCCATCGGTGGATTTTGCGACCGTGACAGCGGTCGGCGCCCACGCGTCGCGCGTTTCGTCGGCGATGGGGGAAAAGAAAATGGGCGGAAACCGGAAATCCAGTCTCCGCCCTGAAGGTTCACAGAGTGGGCGCCTCTGTGGAAGCGCGCGCATCATGCGCCAGAGGTTGCCCGTTGCATGTGACCGACGTCACAACTGGATATTTTTTCCAGTCCTTAGAACTGGTCTTCGGCGAGCGCCATGACGGTATCGCCCGCATGGGTGACGGGATGGAGCAAGGCGGGTGCGCGCGCCAGCACCGTGTCGGCATAGAACCGCGCCGAAACGAGCTTCGCCTTGAGGAAAGCCCCGTCCCCATCGCCACGGCGAAGCCGATTGGCCGCCTCGATAGCGGCGCGCGCCATCAGCCACCCGCCCGCGACCGTGCCGAAAAGCCGGAGATAATCGACGGCACCCGCTGCCGCACGGCGCATATCCGTGCCCATCGTCTCGACCATCCAAGCCGTTGCCTTGTCGAGGGCCTCGAGCCCTTGGCGCATCGGGGCGGCGAGTGCCGCGAGGTCGGCACTTGCGATGCTGGTCAGCTCGCCATCGATTGACCCCATCCGCGCGAGGAACCGCCGCGCGGTCTCGCCGCCGTCGCGTCCAAGCTTGCGGCCTATCAAGTCGTTTGCCTGGATGCCGTTGGTACCTTCGTAAATGGGGGCGATGCGCGAGTCGCGATAATGCTGGGCCGCACCCGTCTCCTCAATGTAGCCCATGCCGCCATGGACCTGGATTCCGAGCGAGGCGACTTCGACGCCGAGGTCGGTCGACCATGCCTTGCATACCGGGACAAGGAGATCGACAAGGTGCTGCGTCGCCTCGCGCTCGCCCGCCTCCGGATGGCGTTTGGCGATATCGAGAAGGGCGGCTGCGAAATAGTTGAGCGCGCGCGCCGCCTCCGTCTGGCAGCGCATGGTGAGCAGCATGCGGCGCACGTCGGGGTGATGAATGATCGTGACCGGCCGCGGGTCGTCGCCCACGATGTCGCGACTTTGAACGCGCTCTTTCGCGTATTCCCGCGCCTGCTGATAAGCACGCTCGGCGATCGAGACACCCTCGAGACCGACGCCGAGCCGCGCGTGGTTCATCATCGTGAACATATAGCCGAGACCGCGATTCTCCTCGCCGACGAGGTATCCGATGGCACCGCCGTTGTCGCCGTAGGCCATGACGGCCGTCGGGCTCGCCTTGATGCCGAGCTTGTGCTCGAGCGAGACGCAACGCAGGTCGTTCCGCGCCCCAAGCGAGCTGTCGGGATTGACCAGCACCTTGGGCACGATAAAGAGCGAGATGCCGCGTGTGCCTGCCGGCGCATCGGGAAGACGCGCGAGCACGAGATGGACAATGTTATCGGTCCAATCGTGGTCGCCGTAGGTGATGAAGATCTTCTGGCCGGTGATGCGGTAATGCTCGCCCTCCCGCACAGCACGGGTCTTGATGAGGGCGAGGTCCGAGCCTGCCTGCGGCTCGGTCAGGTTCATGGTCCCGGTCCACTCGCCCGAGATCATCTTGGGCAGGTAGAGCGCCTTCTGCGCTGCTGAGCCGTGGACAGCGATCGCCTCGACGGCGCCGAACGTGAGGAGCGGGCAGATTGCGAAGGAGAAGTTCGCCGCACTCCATATTTCACCGAGTGCTGTATGGACGAGCGTGGGCAGGCCCTGGCCGCCATGTGCGGGATCGAAAGGCACGCTATTCCAGCCGCCGTCGATGAAGGCACGGTATGCCTCCTTGAAACCCTTGGGCGTGTAGACGATACCGTTCTCCAGCCGCGAGCCCTCCTTGTCGCCGACGTGGTTGAGGGGGGCGAGCACCTCGGACGCGAGCTTGCCCGCCTCGCCAAGCGCGGCATCCACGAGGTCGGGGGTTGCTTCCTCGCAACCGGGCAGTGCTGAGACCTTTTCAAGCCCGGCGAGGTCGAGGGCGAAGCGCATCTCTTCTGTCGGTGCCGTGTACATCGAAGGCCCCCTTGCCGCAATTTCAGCCCCTTGCGCGCGTCAGACGATCTTGCCCGGATTCATGTTGTTATGCGGGTCGAGTGCTTTTTTGACAGCGCGCATCATGTCGAGCTCGACCGCGGCCGTGTAATGCGCGAGTTCCTCGCGCTTGAGGCGGCCGATGCCGTGCTCGGCGCTGATGCTTCCGCCCATACGCGCCACGATATCGTGCACGATCCTGTTGAAGCCCTCCGACCGCATCTGGAACGCTTCGGGATCAGCACCCACGGGGCGGCAGAGATTGAAATGCACGTTGCCGTCGCCCACATGGCCGAAGGCAAGCACGCGGACCGCCGGTTCATGGGCCTCGCACGCGGCCGTCGCCTCCGCGATGAATTCCGCCATGCGCGACACGGGCACTGAAACGTCGTGCTTGATACCGCCTAAATCCGCCTTCTGCGCTTCGGGGATGCCCTCGCGGATGCGCCAGAGCGCCTTCGCCTGTGCTGCACTCGCGGCGATCGTCGCGTCGAGCACGAGGCCCCTTTCGAATGCCCTTTCAAGAAGCGCCTCGACCCGCCCTTTGAGATTGGCGGCGGAATCGGCCGTGCTGAATTCGAGCAGCACATAGTGCTCGTAAGGCTTCTCGAGCGGATCGCTCACGCCCGGCAGATGCTGCATGTCGAGTTCGAGGCCAAGCCGCGGCATCAGCTCGTAAGCCGAGAGCAGATCGCCCGATCCCTCCCGCGCGTGCGCCAGGAACTCGATCGAGGCTTGCAGCGTGGGCACGGCGACGAACGCCGTCACCACTTCGCGCGGGCGCGGGAAGAGCTTGAGCACGGCTGCCGTGACGACGCCGAGGGTACCTTCGCCGCCGATGAAAAGCTGCTTGAGATCGTAGCCGGTATTGTCCTTGCGAAGGGCGGTAAGCCCGTTCCAGACGCGTCCGTCCGCAAGCACGACTTCGAGCCCGAGGACAAGCTCGCGCGCGTTGCCGTAACGCAGGACCGCAACGCCGCCCGCATTGGTCGAGATATTGCCGCCGATGGTGCAGCTTCCTTCGGCACCCAGGCTGAGCGGGAAAAGGCGATCGGCCGCCTCGGCCGCCTTTTGAAGGTTAGCGAGGATGCAGCCGGCCTCGGCCGTCATCGTGTAATTGAGCGGATCGATCTCGCGCACGCGGTTGAGGCGCGCGAGGGAGAGCAGGATTTCGCCGCCATGCTCATGGGGTGTCGCACCGCCGACCAGACCGGTATTTCCGCCCTGGGGTACGACGGGAATGCGGTGGCGATGGCAGACGCGCAGCACGCCCGCGACTTCATCGGTCGAGGAGGGTCGCACGACGAGCGGGGTGCGCCCACGATAGATGCGCCGCTCGTCGACCAGATAGGGCGCCATCTCGGCCGCGTCGTCGATCCAGCCCTTGGCGCCGACGGCCGCCTTTATTTCGGCCAGTGCATCCGCGGACACAAGCTTGGCCACCGCCGTCACGCTATCCTCCTCGTTGAAGCGATTGCCCGTTGAGACGCAGATAGCGTAGCGGTTGCGCTTTGCCAATGGAACAGCCGTTTCCGTTTTGGCGACGATCCGATCACGACCTTGGTGCCGCAGCACGACGAAGGCGGTCGTTGATCGCGCGGCCGAGCCCTCGCTCGGGGATTGGCATGACCGCGATCGCCCGATTTGGCGAGGCATCCAACTCGCGGAGCATGGCGAAGAGATTGGCCGCGGCCTCCCTCACGTCGCCGGCCGGCGAGAGGTTGAGCGTCATCGTGAATTTCCCCGCCGGCGGCCGGCCGAAGGCGAGAAGCGCTTCCCCCGGTTGCGGGTTGCCGACGACGTCGAGGCGCAAGGGCAGACGCGGCGCGTAGTGGCTCTCGAGCTGACCCGGCGATCGCGGCCTTTCGCCTGGCCCATCGGGCAGCGCCAGTGGCCCGAGTACGGCTTCGAGCGCTTCGAGTTCGACGCCACCGGGACGCAACAGCGTCGGTTGCGCGGCACTCAGATCGACGACGGTCGATTCGATGCCGACCGAACACGCGCCGCCGTCGATCACGAGCTCGACACGGCCGCCGAGCGATTGGGCGACATGCGCGGCCGTTGTCGGGCTGACGGCGCCGGAACGGTTAGCACTCGGTGCCGCGATCGGGCCGTCGAACGCTGCGAGCAGGCGCTGGGCGATCGGGTTGGCCGGTACCCGCACGGCCAAGCTGTCGAGACCCGCACCGCAAAGGAGGGACACCTCGGCATCGGCCAACCGAGGCAGGACGAGGGTGAGGGGACCCGGCCAGAACCGCGCTGCGGCACGCTTCGCGCGCGCATCGAACCTCACCGCCTTCGCCGCGGCCTGCGCGTGGCGCCAATGCACGATCAGCGGATTGAAGCGCGGCCTCTCCTTGGCCTCGAAGATCGCGACAACCGCCCTGTCGCTCCGCGCGTCGGCACCGAGACCGTAGACGGTCTCCGTCGGGAAGGCGACGAGCCGGCCTTCGCGCAAGCGGCGGGCGGCTTCGGCCAGGTTGGCGTCGGTCGGCGGCAGAAGGTCGGGTGGATTTTTCTTGAGTTCGGCCATTGCCGTGCGGCCTCGCGGATGTCGACGCTCGCACAGAACCTAGTGGGC
>DATDHA010000166.1:0-3415 GCA_036521815.1 Alphaproteobacteria bacterium
TGGTGCTCTCGAAGCATCGCGATCTCATTCGACCCGCCAACAACAACGCAAGGCTCGACCGTCTCCTCTGGGACGGGCAAACGCGCGCGGCGCGCGCTTTGATGCGCCATGTCGATCAGGGACACGCAGCCCTCGCGGATGCCCGCCTGCGGCTCCAGGGCATGGAGGGCGGCGTCGAACGCGCCGTCAGCCGGGTGCCGGCGGAGCTGCAAGGCAACCCGGGTCTGCTCTTCGACCGGCTGCGCTGGCGCCAGCACAAGGACATGGACGCAGATGCATCGGCAATCCTGTTGCATCCGCCGCTCGACCTCGTGCGTCCCGACCTCTGGTGGGAGGCACGCGACGTCCAAGTGCACCGCGCGCTTAGCCAAGGCCAGATCGCCGAGGCACTTCGCCTCGTGGAGAATCATGGTCAAAAGCCAGGAACCACGAATTATGCGGATGCCGAATGGCTCTCCGGCTGGATCGAGTTGCGCCTGCTGCACGATCCGAAACGCGCACTCAAGCACTTCGACGCCGTGGCGGACGCCGTACGCTATCCGATCAGCCGCGCGCGCGCGGAATATTGGCAAGGGCGCGCATTGGCGGATTTGGGCAAGAGCAAGGAAGCAGGCGACGCCTTTGCGGCGGCGGCCAATTTCAGCGCCACCTACTACGGACAAGTGGCCGCATTGCGGCTCGACCCGTCGGCGCGATTCGTGCTGCCCCCGTCGCCCAAGCCGGCCATCTTCCAGCGCGAAGCCTTCGAGGGCAAGGAACTCGTGCGCGTCGTCCGCGCCCTCGGCCAAGTCGGCGAGGAGGATCTCGAGGAAGTCTTCATCAAGCGCCTCGGTGTTCTCGCGGCTTCGCCGGAGGAGGCGATACTCGTGGCCGATCTCGCGGTTTCGGAGATGAGGCCCGACCTCGCGGTGCGGCTCGCCCGCCAAACCTGGCATGGCGAGGTTCCGCTCACCGTGCACGGCTATCCCACGCGGACGCTGCCGGCTGCTGTCTCGGCCGAGGGTGCGCTGGTACTTGCGGTGATCCGGCAGGAGAGCGCATTCGACCCGCGCGCCGTGAGCCGCGCGGGTGCCCTCGGCCTGATGCAACTGATGCCGGCGACCGCGCGCAAGATGGCGAGCGGCCTCGGCCTTGGTTACGCATCCGACCGCCTCACCGACGACCCCGACTACAACGTGCAAGTGGGAAGTGCGTACCTCACCCAAATGCTCGACGACTTCGGCGGCAGCTACGCGCTTGCACTTGCGGCGTATAATGCGGGGCCGGCGCGCGTGCGGACTTGGATGCGGGACAACGGCGATCCGCGCTCGCCCCAGGTCGATTTGATCGACTGGATCGAGATGATCCCATTCGACGAGACCCGGAATTACGTGCAGCGCGTGATCGAAGCGCTCAATGTCTATCGCGAGCAGCTTGCCGGCATGCGAGTCGGCCTCGACAACGGCAAGGACCTCGGCGGAAATACCGGGCAAAACGGTGCCGGCGCGCCTTAATTCGCCTTCTTCTGCGCCGCGCAAAGAGGCGGCCCTTACGGCCGCCGGCGCGCCTTAGCGCCCCTTCTTCTGCCGCCCAGCCCGACGGTCACGAAAAATTGGATTTCCTTCGCGCCAAAAAATTGCGAGAAGGTGCCGTCATGAGAGAGCTCAAAGGCATCCGCGCCTGCGTGTTCGACGCGTACGGCACGCTTTTCGACTTCACCTCCGCGGCGGCACGATGCCGCGATAGTCTTGGGGACAGGGCGGGGCCCCTCGCCGCCCTCTGGCGCGACAAGCAAATACAATACACATGGTTGCGCACGCTGATGGGACGCTATGTCGATTTCTGGCAGGTGACGGCCGACGGGCTCGACTTCGCCCTCGATACCCTCGGCGTGAACGATGCTATCCTGCGCGAGCGGCTGATGAACTGTTATTTGACACTCGACTGCTTTCCGGAGGTGCCCGATCTTTTGAAGCGCCTCAAAGCCGCGGGATTGAAGACGGCGATTCTCTCGAATGGCACACCGAAGATGCTTGCCGCCGCGGTCGGCGGTTCGAATCTCGGCGCGTATCTTGACTCCGTGATATCCGTCGAGGAGGTGGGCGTCTACAAGGTGCATCCGAAGGTCTATCAGCGGGCGGTCGATCGACTGGGCGTAAAGCCCGAGGGGATTTCCTTCCAGTCCTCGAATGCGTGGGATGCGCACGCGGCCTCCGCATTCGGCTTCAGGGTTGTGTGGTGCAACCGCTATGGCCAGCGGGTGGAGCGGCTTCCAGGCAAGCCCGACTTCGAGGTGAAGAGCCTCGCCGAGCTGCCCGCACTTCTCGGACTCTAGAATCGAGGCGTCGGATCATGGCGGATGGCTACCGGGAGGGCCGCTATCGCAGCCAGGACAACCTCGATCTCTACTACCGCGACTACGGCGATCCGAACTCGGCCAAGATTCCGCTCTTGTGCTTGACGGGTCTCACGCGCAACTCGCGGGATTTCGAGCGCTTGGCCCTTCGTTATGCCGCGGAGCGCCGCGTCATCTCGCCCGACTATCGCGGTCGCGGGCGATCGCAATACGACCCCGACTGGCGCAACTACCGCCCCGAAACCTATCTCAACGACATCCGCCACCTGCTGGCCTTGCTCGATGTGCACAAGGCGGTCGTAATCGGCACCTCGCTCGGCGGGCTCCTCGCGATGGCGCTCGGTGTGCTGCAGCCAACCGCCCTCGCAGCGGTGGTCCTCAACGATATCGGTCCCGAAGTGGTGTCCAAGGGCCTTGGGCGCATCCTCGATTACATCGACGTCGATCGGCCCGAGCGCGACTGGCCGAGTGCCATCGAGAGCCTGAAGCGGCTCTTCCCCTCGCTCTCCGCCGAGACTCCGGAGGATTGGCAGCGCGTGGCGGAAGGCACCTTCCGCAAGGCGGAGGACGGCTTGCTCCATTTCGATTGGGATGTGGCGCTCGCCAAACCGATCGCCGAAGGCACTGACGCCCTCCCGGATCTCTGGCCCCTCTTCCGTGGCCTTCCCAAAGTACCTGTGCTTGCGGTGCGCGGCGGCGTATCGGATGTGCTAAGCGAGGCAACCTTCGAGCGGATGGCCGCGGCAAGGCCCGACCTTATGCGAGCGACGGTACCGGGCGTCGGTCACGCGCCCTCGCTCGACGAGCCGGTTTCCCGTCAAGCGATCGACGCTCTTCTGGCGAAGCTCAAAACCTAAGTCTGGATTTCGGCGCTCGATGACAGGACGGTTCGGCTCGCCCCCGCCATGAAAGCCTACGCACGCAGAGGACGACTTGCGTAGCGCACACGCGCCTCGGCGGGCGAAGCGCAGCTCCTCACGGCAGCTAAACCAAGGCCAGGATCAGTCAGAGGACGCGGCGATCCCGTTGGTCGATCCCTCGCTCGAGGACGACCGCCGGTTGGCGGCCCAGCTCGTCACC
>DATDHA010000167.1:0-6357 GCA_036521815.1 Alphaproteobacteria bacterium
GCCCCGGCCGAGCGGCCTTGGCGGCCGACGAACCAGTTGATTCGCCAAGACGGCCTATCTTATTATCGTCTCAATGTTGGTACCATATGGGCCGCCAAAAAACCAGCTTCCGTGCAGGGTGCACCAGGTTGGTGAGCAGCACTAGCCGGCAGCGGCCGGACAGGCCAACTTAGTGGATGGGAAGGATCGAGCGATGGCCAAAGAGGTCAATCTGAACGCCGACATGGGCGAAGGCTTCGGCGCCTACAAGATGGGCAACGACGATGCGCTACTCGACATCATCGGCTCCGCCAGTATCGCCTGCGGCTTTCACGCGGGCGATCCCAACACCATGCACCATCTGGTGACCCAGGCCAAAGCCAAGGGGGTCAGCGTGGGTGCCCATCCCGGCTTCAACGATCTCTGGGGCTTCGGCCGTCGGCGCATCGACATGGCCGTCCGCGATCTTGAATACATGGTCGCCTACCAGATCGGCGCGCTCCAGGGCCTGGCGGCCTATGCCGGCACGAAGGTGACCCACCTCAAGCCGCACGGTGCGCTCAACAACATGGCGGCGGAGAACATCGAAATCTCCCTCGCCATCGGGCGCGCGATCAAGACGGTGGACCCGGCGATCATCTACGTGGCACTCGCGGGCTCGCAAATGGAGGCGGCCGCCGTGAAACTCGGGCTTCCCCTTGCCCGCGAGGGGTTCTGCGACAGGCTCTATGACGACGACGGCAACCTCACGTCGAGGAAGATCGCGGGTGCGGTACTTCACGACGCCCAGGAAATAAAGGATCGCGTCGTCCACATGGTACTCAACGAGGAGATCGTGTCGCGCAACGGCAAGCATTTGCCGCGCAAGATCGATAGCCTCTGCGTGCATGGGGACGAGCCGAGTGCCGTCGAGGCGGCTCGCGCCGTGCGCAAGGGCCTCGAGGCAGCGGGCGTGCGGGTCATTCCGCTGACGCAGATGAGGCTGTCTTAGGGTTTCGCGTCGCCGGCGGCCGTGATGGCCGCCGCTTTGCGTGACGCAGAAGAAGGCGCGCAAAGCGCGCCGGCGGCTGTAAGTGCCGCCGCTTTGGGTGACACGAGAAGAAGGCATGCCGAGGCAGCGCTCGGACGTCGCTTTAGCCAGCGCACACCGCACCGTCGCCTTCATGAGGTATGCTCGGGATGGGAGGCGGCACAATGGATGGAAAATTCCCCGTTTTGGCAATCATCGGCGGCACGGGCACGCTCGGTACCGGGCTCGCGATGCGCTGGGCCGCGGCAGGCTACCCGGTGATCCTGGGCTCGCGCGCTGCGGAAAAGGCGGTGGCCTCGGCGAAGGCGATCCGCGTTGGCTCCGGGGCAGCTCCCGTCCGCGGCATGGACAATGTCTCAGCGGCCCAAGCCGGCGAGATCGTGATCGTCACGGTACCTTTCTCAAGTCACGAACCGATCCTGCGGGAAATCAGCACTGCCGTTGCGGGCAAGATCGTGATCGACACCACGGTCCCCCTCGTGCCGCCGAAAGTCGCAACGGTCCAGCTTCCGCCCGAGGGCTCGGCAGCGCGCGCCGCACAGGTGCTGCTCGGCGACAACGTGCGCGTCGTCGCCGCCTTCCAGAACGTGGCCGCGCACAAACTTCAATCATCGCAAAACATCGATTGCGACGTGCTGGTATGTTCGAACGATCGCGCCGCGCGCGAAGCGGCTATCGCGCTCGCCGGTGCGGCCGGCCTCCGTGGCATCGATGCGGGACCGCTTGCGAACGCGGTCGCGGCCGAAGCGCTCACCTCGATTCTCATCGGGATCAACCGGCGCTACAAGGTTGATGGTGCCGGCATCCGGATAACCGGCGCCCTCGCCGTCTCGGTGGACTAGCGACCGGGTGTTTCGATGGCAACGAGCACGGTCACCCTCACTGCGCTGCCGGACATTCCGCTTGTCCAGCCGGGCGACGATCTCGGCGCACTCCTGATCGAAGCGATCGAAGCGGGGGGATACGACCTGCGCCATCGGGACGTGCTGGTGGTTGCGCAAAAGATCGTGTCGAAGGCGGAAGACCGCTACGTCAACCTCGTCGACGTAACGCCCTCCCCGCGCGCCGTTGAGCTCGCATCGGCGGTCAACAAAGATCCGCGCCTTGTCGAAGTCATCCTCTCGGAGTCGACAGAAGTCGTCCGCCATCGCGGCGAAGTGCTGATCGCGGCGCATCGGCTCGGCTTCGTCATGGCGAATGCGGGTGTCGATCAATCCAACATCGAGCATCCCGGTGGGGCGGAGCGCGTGCTGCTTCTGCCCGAGGACCCGGATCGGACCTGCGCGGCGCTCAAGGCGCGTCTCGACGCCCATTTCCGCGTCGAGACAGGTGTTGCGATCAACGACAGCTTCGGACGTGCTTGGCGCAACGGCGTCGTCGGCGTAGCACTCGGCGCTGCCGGGTTGCCCTCGGTCATCGACATGGTGGGCGAGCCCGACCTTTTCGAGCGCCGGCTGCGCGTGACGCAACTCGCCTTTGCCGACGAGATCGCGGCGGCGGCCTCGCTCTTGATGGGACAAGCGGCCGAGGGCCAGCCTGTGGTGCTGGTGCGCGGCCTCGACTGGGGCGAACGGCCTGCCATGGCCGCGCGCGGGCTCATCAGGCCGAAGGAACTCGACCTCTTTCGTTGAACGGCAAGAAGGGACCCTGGCATCGTGGGTAAAGGACCGCATCAGTCGTCCAGTGAAGCAGCCGGCAGAGTGTTGGCGCTTTGCGGCGGCGTGGGCGGGGCCAAATTGGCGCTCGGCCTCTATCGCGCGCTGCCGGCGGATCGCCTCGTCGTGGTTGCCAACACCGGTGACGATTTCGAGCATCTCGGCCTTCATGTCTCACCCGATCTCGATACGGTCCTCTACACGCTCGCCGGATTGAACAATCCGGAGACCGGTTGGGGCCGCGTCAATGAGACCTGGACGTTCATGGAAGCGCTGCGCTCACTCGGCGGGGAGTCGTGGTTCATGCTCGGCGACGGCGACCTCGCGATCCATGTCGAGCGTACGCGGCGGCTTCGAGCGGGTGAGGCGCTCACGGAAGTGATGGCCGATTTCGCCTCGCGGCTCAGGCTTCGCACCACACTCCTTCCCATGAGCGATGATCCCGTGCGCACGCTCATCCGAACCGAGGACTGCGTGCTGGAATTCCAACGCTACTTCGTCCAACTGCGCGCGGCACCGGTCGCGCGTGGCTTCGTCTATGAGGGTGCGGCGCGCGCGGCACCAAATTCCGCTTTGATGGCAATGCTCACGGCACCCGATCTTGCGATGGTGGCGATCTGTCCTTCCAACCCATATTTGAGCGTCGATCCGATCCTCGCCTTGCCGGGTGTGCGAGACGCGCTTGCACGGTGCGCAGCACCGGTCGTCGCGGTGTCGCCGATCATCGGCGGGCAGGCGGTGAAGGGGCCGACCGCCAAGATTATGGCCGAGCTTGGCGTGCCGCGAACTCAATCCGCGATCGCGCGGCATTATGACGGCTTGATCGACGGCCTGGTGGTCGACGAAGCGGACGCTGCGGAATGCCGCGATCTGGCGCTGCCGGTCGAGCTGACGCATACTCTCATGAAGTCTCTGGACGACCGCATGGCGTTGGCACGGCGCGTGCTCGCATTTGGCGCAGGGCTCAAGGGTTCAGGCAACAAAAGCAGCACCGCGCGCCGCCAGGGTGCAGGCAGAAGTGCCGGCAGAGGTGGTGCATGAGCGCTGACGGCATCTGGGCCGTGGTTCCGGCCAAGGATCTGGCACAGGCCAAGCGGCGGCTTGCCGGTGTGCTTAGTGTCGCGGAGCGCCAAGCCTTCGCGCGCGCCATGCTCGAGGACGTTCTCGTGGCACTTGCGCGCACGCCGAACCTTGCGGGCGGCCTCGTCGTGACGCGCGATGCCGAACTCGCCGCGGTAGCGCGCTCATTCGGGATGCAGGTCATCGCGGATTTGCGCCACGACGGTCCGAACGGGGCAATAGCACTCGCCGCGACGAAGCTCGCGGCCGAAGGGGCTCTAGGAATGATCGCGATCCCCGCGGACGTGCCGTTGGCGAGTGCGGCCGAGATCGGCGAAATCCTCACGAGCGTTGGGAGTGTGCCGTCGGTCACGCTGGCACCCGCACTCGCGGACATGGGCACGAACGCGTTGGCACTCGCACCTCCCGATGCGATCCCGCCCTGTTTCGGACCGCGGAGTTTTTTTCGCCATCAGGAAGTGGCGCTTGAACGCGGCATAGAGCCGCATAATTTGAGGCTCGCGGGCCTGGGGCTCGACGTCGATCGGCCCGCGGACCTTGCACAGTTCATCGCGCGGCCTTCGGCGACGTTGAGCTATGCCTGCCTCGAGGAATGCGGGGCTGTCGAACGGCTGCGCGCCGCGCTCTCGACGGCCCCGGATGAAAACACAAATCCCGGCACGCTCCAGCCGCTTGAGGGGAAAGGTTAGAATGTCAGAGCCAGTGCAGGACCTCCTTCGGAAGGCGGTCGATGGGGGCCGACTCAGCGACGAAGAAGCGCACGCCCTCGCCATGTGCGACGATCTTCCGGCCCTCATGACCGCCGCTGCGGCCATTCGGGACGCCGGTCACGGCCGGAACGTCAGTTATTCGCGGAAGATATTCGTCCCCCTCACCCAGCTCTGCCGCGACGTTTGCCATTATTGCACCTTTGCGCACCCGCCGCGCCGCGGCGAGCGCGCCTACATGACGCGCGAGGAGGTGCTCGCCCTCGCCCGGCGCGGTGTCGCCGCCGGCTGCAAGGAGGCACTCTTCACCCTCGGCGACAAGCCCGAGCTCCGCTACGCCGCCGCACGCGAGGAACTTGCGGCACTCGGACATCCCAGCACGATCGCCTATCTCGTCGAGATGGCACGCACCGTATTCGAGGAAACCGGGCTTCTGCCGCACGCCAATCCAGGCGTCCTCACGACCGACGACATCGCGGCACTTCGGACCGTCTCGGTCTCCCAGGGCCTCATGCTGGAGAGCAGCGCCGAACGGCTCTCGGCGCGAGGGGGGCCGCATTTCGGCTCGCCGGACAAGCATCCCGCCGTGCGGCTCGAAACCATTCGGCTGGCTGGCGAATACGCCGTGCCCTTCACCTCGGGAATCCTGATCGTCATCGGCGAGACGCGGCGTGAGCGCATCGAGTCCCTCCTGGCGCTGCGCGCCGCCCACGAGCGGCACGGGCACATCCAGGAAGTGATCGTCCAGAACTTCCGCGCGAAGCCGGACACGATCATGGCGGATGCCGAGGACGCGAGCCTCGATGAGCATCTTTGGACGATCGCACTCGCCCGCCTGCTGCTCGGTCGGGCCATGAATATCCAAGCACCACCCAACTTGAGGCCCGGCGCGCTCGAGCCGCTGATTGCCGCGGGGATCAACGACTGGGGCGGGGTCTCGCCGGTGACGCCCGATCACGTCAATCCCGAGGCGCCCTGGCCGCATCTCGAAGCACTCGAGCGTGCGACGAACGAAGAGGATAAGGAACTCGTCGAGCGGCTTGCCATCTATCCCGGCTATGCGCAAGCGCCCGCACGCTGGCTCGATGCGGGGCTTAGGGCCGCTGTCCTGCGCAACATCGACGCCGAGGGTTTCGCGCGCGCGGAGCGATGGTCGCCGGGTGCGGATGAGCCTGTCCCCGAGGGCCAGATGGCGTTGATCGAAGCACCCAGGCCGGCCGCGATCGAGCACGGCCTCATGGAAACGCTTGCGCGGGCTGAGCACGGCGAAACGCTCTCGGAGCAAGAGGTGGTTCGCCTCTTCAAGGCGCGCGGCCCGGAGTTTGGCGCTGTCTGTGCCGCCGCCGCCGAGCTTCGCGCGGCGGTCAACGGCGATCGCGTGAGCTACGTCGTCAACCGGAACATCAACTACACGAACGTCTGCTATTTCCGCTGCCAATTCTGCGCGTTCTCGAAGGGCAAGCTGAGCGAGAACCTGCGCGGCCGGCCCTATGACCTAGCACTCGAGGAGATCGAGCGCCGCGCGCGCGAGGCGTGGGCGCGCGGGGCGAGCGAGGTTTGCATGCAAGGTGGCATCCATCCGGAATACACGGGTGCGACCTATCTCGATATTTGCCGCGCGGTCAAGGATGCCGCACCCGATATCCATGTCCACGCCTTCACCGCCCTCGAAGTCTCGCAGGGCGCGCACACGCTCGGCATGAGCGTGCCCGATTTTCTCGCCAAGCTGCGCGACGCCGGGCTCGACACGCTGCCCGGTACTGCCGCCGAAATCCTCGACGACGAGGTGCGAAAGACGATCTGCCCCGACAAGATCGATACCGCCCAATGGCTCGAGGTCATGGCGGCGGCACACGCGATCGGCCTGCGCAGCACGGCAACCATCATGTTCGGCCACGTCGAGCGC
>DATDHA010000168.1:0-2901 GCA_036521815.1 Alphaproteobacteria bacterium
ACAGTCCGGAATGCGCGTTGGTTGCAATCCTCGATGCGGACAAGGAAGGCTATCTGCGCTCCCGCACCTCGCTCATCCAGACGATCGGGCGGGCAGCACGGAACATCGAGGGCCGCTGCATCCTCTATGCCGACCAGATGACCGGGTCCCTCGAATGGGCACTCAAGGAAACCGAGCGCCGGCGCGCCAAGCAAAACGCCTACAACGAGGCGCACGGCATCACCCCCGAAAGCGTCAAGAAGGGTATTTCGGACATTCTCGACAGCGTCTTCGAGCGGGACCACCTGACGGTCCCGACGGGCGACGAAGGGACGAAGCATCTCGTCGGCAAGGACCTCAAGACCCACATCGCCGATCTCGAGAAGCGCATGCGCACGGCCGCGGCCGACCTCGAGTTCGAGGAGGCGGCACGCCTGCGCGACGAGATCAGGCGCCTCGAAGCGCTGGAGCTTGGCATCGGCCAGGCGGGCGGCGAGAACAACCGCTTGGCGCGTGCGATCGCGGCCCACAATCTCGGCCGCTCCTCCGCCGGGAAGCCCGGAACCCACCGGGGGAAGGGTGCACGGCGGCGGCGCTGACCGCCCGGTGTGCTGCAAGATCGGGCGTGCGACACGTGACCTCGCCCATCGAGACGCTGCGAACCGAAGGCTCGCTATTCTGCGTCACGCAAAGACGGCGCGTACACGCGGTGGCGCCGTCTCGAAGAATGAGGACCACCCCCCACCCGCTCGCTGACGCTCGCGACCTCCCCCTCAAGTGGGGAGGTTGTAATAATATGTAAAAAAGCCCTCACCCCTTGAGGGGGAGGGTTGGGAGGGGGTATAGACCGGGCACATCCTTGACACTGTAGACCGGGAACATCGTTGACAGGTTTCCTGCTCGGCAAAGGGAGGTCCTGCCGTTGCCATGACGAGCATTTCGCCGATACCCGAACTAGGCCGCACCCCTCGCGGATGCCGGCGGGAGTACCGTGGGTCCCGAGCCAAGAACGGCGTACCCGTAAGCGGCACCCGGCCTTTCAAGCTGAACCGCGTCATAAGCGCGGCCATTCAAGCCATCGACCGTTGCCGGCCAGGGTGAGCAGAGACGCCACCGCACCTCCGGCACGTCTCGTCGAAAGCCGCCGGCCCTCACCATGCGCAGCGCGGCGAGCAACGCGTGGCCATGGCACTCGTGAATTGCAAACCCTTCGCCCGCAAGGGCTGTCACGCCGATCCCGAGGATGCGGCAGAGATCTTTCTTGAGGGGTGCCTCGACCTCGTCCGTTTGGCGCGAACGCGCGATGAGTGCCCGGGTCTCCTCATCCGCTGGCTTGCCGTTCGTGACGATCGCGGGACCGGAGCGCCAAGCCTCGGGCGGGCATGCCTTGTTGGCGGGTGCGAGTTCGATGAACGGATTGATCTCGGCGGGATAAATCCGGCAGACGAGGGGCCGGCGCTCGTAAATCCGGCACATGAAATCGTGACCGAGATTCCGGCACGGGCCCGAAACCGATGCGACCAGTACCACGGTGACGCGCACGCGGGACGCACCGCAGGGAGCCGAAAACGACCGCCGCCGCCGATGTGCCGCACGCCGATCGTCAGGCGGAGGCTCATCCGGCCACAGGTCGGCGTCGCAATATAGGTCGACCTTGCCGCCGTCCGTGAGCCATGCCACGGCCTCGTCGATCGTCAGTGGCAAGTTGTGGTTGTGGCAGCATCGGCCGCATTGGGTGCAGGAAAACGCAAGATCGCTCACAGGCGCCACTCCCTATCGCGGGACCCAATCTCGCGCCGCTTTGGTTAAGAAAGCGTGATCGACCGCGGGCGCGCGCCGCCCAAGCGCTCTCAGGTGTTTGTCTGGCGTCGCCGACGCGTCGCGTATAAAACCGCGCTTGGCCCAGGACTTGGCGCCCAGGACTTGGCACCCAGGATTTGGCGCCCAGGATTTGGCGCCCAAAACCGATCGTGCGAGCGAGACCCCGGACGTGACCGATATTTTGAGCGCATTCGCACTTGCCGTTGGGCTGGTCGTCGGCCTCGACCCCGATCTCCTGAGGATCGTCGCACTCTCCCTTGTCGTCAGCCTGTCGGCGGTGGCGGCGGCGGGGCTCTTCGGGCTACCGCTCGGGGCGGCACTCGCGGTCGCGACGTTTCGAGGCCGCGACGCGGTCGTGGTCTTGTTCAATGCGCTCCTGGGCCTGCCGCCCGTCGTGATCGGTCTCTTCGTCTACCTGATGCTCTCGCGCGCGGGTCCGCTCGGCGCATTCGGAATCCTCTTCACCCCAGCGGCCATGATCGTGGCGCAAGCAATTCTGGTGGTTCCCATCCTTACCGCCCTCGTCCATCGTACCGTGGCGGAGCGCTGGGCCACCTACGGCGATTCGCTGCGCGCTGATGGTGCATCGAGACTGCGTGCGATCCCGGAGCTGTTCGCGATGAGCAGTGCCGGTCTGCTCACGGCCTTCCTCGCGGGCTTCGGGCGGGCGATCTCAGAGGTCGGCGCCATCATCATCGTCGGCGGCAACATCGCGGGCGTTACGCGCACGATGACAACAGCCATTACGCTCGAAACCAGCAAGGGCAACTTGCCCCTCGCACTGGCGCTTGGCATCATCCTCGTGAGCATCTCGATTGCCGTCAGCGCGTTCGCGTTCGCACTCACCCGGCGAGGACATTCGGAATGACCGACGAACAAGGGCAAGCCATGATGGGCCTAAAGCTACGCAATGTTCTGGTAGCAAGCCTCGCGGCTTTGATCATGCTTGGAGCGATTGCGGTCGGGCGGCCGGCGCATGCGGCGGATCGGCCTTTCATCGTCGTCGCCTCGACGACCTCGACCGAGCAATCGGGCCTCTTCGGCTACCTCCTGCCGATATTCACGGCGCGGACGGGGATCGAGGTGCGCGTCGTTGCGGTC
>DATDHA010000169.1:0-7186 GCA_036521815.1 Alphaproteobacteria bacterium
CGCCGTTGCCGGCCAACAGACGCTGCCGCTCCTCCAGCTCGACCAGATCGATGCCCTTCCCGGCCGCCGCGTCGATGTCCTTGGCGCGCTGGCGAGCATCGGCGAGCTTGATGCTGGGATAGGTTCCGTAGGTCGCGCGCCGCCGCATAGCGCCCTTAGGGCGGTATCGGATCGACCAGGAGGCAATCCCCTTGCCGGTCAGCCGAAACATGAGGCCGGGCGCCTCGGTATCGGTAATCTGCAGGCGCCCAGTGGCGGGCGGTTTCACTGTAGCGAGGTAGCGGTCAGTCAGCCGCTTCTTCATGGGAGCCTCCGAGGCTTCACGTTTGGGTCGCTGGGGTCCCGTTGGGGTCCCAGTGAGCGGAGATTTCGGGCGAATGATGGCGAAGAACGGCGAATGAGAAATATGCCTAATTTGTCTGCGTTTCTTTGCATGCAGTGAAGGATAGCGAATGAAGGCGAACGTTGGCAAGCAGAATATTCCTACGTCTCCCAGACGTGAAGCCTCCCTGTTCAACTCACCGGGCCTTCGGGCCCGGCTTTTTTTGGCGCGGGCCACCGGGTGAATCTGGCGCGGCAACGCCACTTTGGCCGACAAGAGAAGCCTCGCAAGGAGGCTTCCTCAATTCGCCAGCAGCGCAACCGTACCGAGCCCGCCATCGGAGCAGATGCTCACGATTGCTCGGCTGCCCCTGGGCAGTTCCGCAAGCTCCTTGACCGCCTGGCTCAGGATGCGCGCACCGGTGGCGCCAAAGGGATGCCCGAGCGCAACGCTGCCGCCATTTGGGTTGATGCGGTCGCGGGGAACAGTGCCAAAGTTGTGCTCGACGCCCGCCTTCTCGCGCACGAACGCCTTATCTTCGAGGCCCTTGACGTTACATAGAAGCTGGGCCGCGAATGCTTCGTGGATCTCCCAGAGTGCGATGTCGTCGAAGCTCAAGCGATGGCGCGACAGGAGCCGTGGGATCGCCGATACCGGCGCCATGAGCAACCCCTCGTGGAAAAGGTCCACGGCGGCAATTTCGTAGTCGACGAGGCGCGCGCGCGGAAGGGAATCGGGAAGCCGTGAGAGGCCTTCGTCGGTCGCGATCCAAATCCCGGCAGCGCCATCGGTGAGGGGTGAGCTGTTTCCGGCCGTCAGCGTACCCTTGCCGCTCGTGCGGTCGAATACGGGCTTGAGTGCTGCAAGCTTTTCAAGCGACGTATCGCGGCGAGGAAAGGCATCCTGGGCAACCCCGTCGACGGCCACGATGAGATCGGCAAAGAAGCCTCGCTCCTGCCCCGCGACCGCGCGCTGGTGGCTGCGGAGTGTTACTTCGTCCTGCTCGCGTCTGCCGATGCCCCACGTCTTTGCCATATCCTCGCAATGCTCGCCCATGCTCCTGCCCGTCGCGCGATTCTTCACTTCGGGAATCTTGAGCCGGATATCCCGGAGCCGGAGCTCGCCGACCCGTGCCAGGCGCTGCGCCGCACTCCTCGCCTCGACAATGCGCCTGATCCAAAACGAGAGGCCCTGTGTCAGGCCGATCTGGACGCGGCTCATGCTTTCCACCCCGCCGGCGAGTGCCAGCGCGCGGCCTTGGCGATTGAGCATGCCCGCCGCTTCGAACACCGCCACCATGCTGGTGCTGCACTGCATGATTGTCGTGAAGGTCGGGACATGGGGATCGAGCCCGGCCTCGAGCCACACCTCGCGCGCGATGTTGTTGTAGGAGAGATTGAGGATGACGGCCCCCCACACCGCGAAATCGATCTGACCCTTGACGCTTGCCGCCATGGCCTGAACGACGGGGACGGAAAGGCCGAGGGAATCGCGATGGGTAAGCGGGCCATCGACGCGAACGAACGGCGTGCGGACGCCGGAAACCAGCCAAATGGGACCCTCATTCCCGTTCATCGTTCTCTCCTTTCAAGTTTTGGGCGGCTCTGTTTCAGCACGGGGCAATTTCTCCACCTGTGCGCACGCGACGACTGGACCGCAAGGGCTGCATCATGAATGGTGCGAGCGCGTGTTCGGCACTCGGAGCGCCCGAGCCCGATCGAGCCATTTAGTCGACAGACTCCCCTCGGATCGTCCATGATGCGCCCGGGAAAGAACGCGAGCAACCGACGGAGGCTGCGATATGGCTGGGCGCGCAAACGAAAGAGTGGCGTATTTCAACGGCAAAATCATGCCGGAAAGCCAGGTTCTTGTGCCGTTTCGAGACCGGAGCTTCAAGTACGGGGATGCCGCGTTCGACATGACCCGGACCTTCAACCAGCGACCCTTCAAGCTCAAGGAGCATGTCGAACGGCTTTATCGCTCGTTGCGCTATCTCCGGATCGACCCCGGAATCCGCGAGCCCGAGATGATCCAAATCAGCGAAGAAGTACTCGCCCGCAACGCCCATCTCCTGAGCGAGAACGAGGATTATTGGCTCGGCCAACGCGTGACACGCGGCGTCGATGCCGTGGGAGACGAGGGTTGGGATCATCGCGGCCCCAACGTCATCGTCGAGTGCACCCCGCTTCCGCTCAAGGCGCGCGCGCGGCTCTACCGCGACGGCATCGACGTGATCGTGCCATCGGTGCGCCGCGTGTCGCCGAGCTCGCTCGCACCCAGGGCAAAGACCCACAACTATCTCAATCTCATCGTCGGCGATCTCGAAGCCAAGGCGCGGGACCCGCAGGCATGGTCGGTGCTCTTGGATATGAACGGCAATCTGGCCGAAGGTACCGGCAGCAACATCTTTCTGATCAAGGATGGAAAACTCCGCACACCGCGCGAGCAATTCGTGCTCCCCGGCATCAGCCGCGAAACCGTGATACGGCTCGCGCATGAGGAGAAAATTCCGTTCGAGGAGCACGATCTCGACGAGTACGACGCATACAACGCCGACGAGGCGTTCCTCACCTCGACGAGCCTCTGCGTCTGTCCGGTACGGACGATCAACGGGGTTGCGGTCGGGATGGGAAAGGTGCCGGGGCCGGTCACCGAGCGTTTGACCGGCGCCTATGTCCGGTTCGTCGGGTGCGACTTCGTGGCGCAGTACCTGCACCACCTGAATTAGCGGGTGTCCTGACGGCGCGCGGACCGCGCAAGGGGCGTCAGCACGGGCAAGGACTGGAATTCCCCGGCATGAGGCAAGCGCGGACGATCGTCGCACACGACGACGCGAGCGACAACTGACAATCGACTTGGAGTGGACATGGCGCCGACGATCGCAAAGGAAATCCTCTATCTTTCCAGGGCCGACGTAGCGGCAGTCGGACTGAGTGCCGCCGAACTCAACGCCGCGATGGAGGCGATGTTCCGCGCCAAATCCGCCGGACAGGCCTGGATGCAGCCCAAGATGGCGATCCCCCGCCCTGGCGGCACCAACTTTACCGCCAAGGGCGGTATTGTCTCCAATCCCGATTATGGCGCGGTGAAGTGGTTCGGCTATTTCCCCGGAAACGAACGCCTCGCCCGGCCCGACTTCCTTCCCCTCATCATCCTCAACGAAGGGGAGAGCGGCATGCCGGTCGCCGTCATGGATGGCGTATGGATATCGGCTTACCGCACCGGCGCCTTGACGGCCGTGACGGCCAAATATATGGCGCGCGCCGACAGCCAAAGCGTTGGCTTTGTCGCGTGCGGCACCCAGGCCCGCAGCAATTTACTTGCCTTGCTCGCGACATTTCCGCTCAAGCGTGCGGTTCTCTTTAGCCGTCGCGCCGCCACCGCCGAGG
The DNA here is from genome assembly GCA_036521815.1 of Alphaproteobacteria bacterium. Classification (GTDB taxonomy): domain Bacteria; phylum Pseudomonadota; class Alphaproteobacteria; order JACZXZ01; family JACZXZ01; genus DATDHA01. The sequence goes on from DATDHA010000169.1 coordinate 3,712, forward strand.
CGTTCGCAAGCGAGGTGCGCGCGCACGGTCTCGACGTCGCTGTGGTTACGGAGCCACGGATGGCGGTTCAGGATCTCGACATCGTGGTGAGCAGCGTCCCGCACGCGGCACCGGAGAACCCGTTTCTCGAGGCCTCCTGGGTCTCGCCCGGCACCTTCGTATCCATGGTCGAACTCGGCTATAGCTGGAGAGCGGAGACGTTTGACGCTTTCGACCGCGTTGTCACCGACGATGTCGAGCAGAACAAACCCGGCGGACCCGAGCAGCTTAACTACCGTGGCACTTTTGCAGGCGGGATCGCCGATCTCGTCTCCGGGCGCATTCCGGGGCGAGTGAGTGCCAGCGAACGGAGCGGGCTCGTCTTCTCCGGCATCGGCCTCGCCGATGCCGCGGCCGCGGCCATCGTCTACGAAAAGGCGCTCGCGCTGAAGATCGGCACTGTCTTGCCGCTTTGACCCGAAGGAGCTGGACGATGGGGGCATTCGACAGTCTCTTTCAGCCGCTCGAGATCAAGGGATTGCGCATCAGGAACCGCTTCCTGAGCACGAGCCACTCGCCCGGCTATGCAACGGGCGGCGTCATCACCGACCGATACATCCGCTATCACGCGGAAAAGGCCAGGGGTGGGGTGGGGCTCAGCCAGTTCGGCGGTGCGACCGCGGTTTCACCGGAGAACTCGTGCTACTACGGCCAGATCGACGGCTCGGTTGGTGCTGTCGTTCCGCAATATCGGAAAATGGCCGCCGCGATCCATGAACACGGTGCGGTGTGCACGGTGCAGCTCACCCACGGCGGGCGGCGCGAGCGATGGGACATCCGGAACTGGCTGCCGACCTTCTCCGCGTCATGCCTGCGCGAAGTCATCCACGGGTCCTTCCCGGCTGTCATGGAGGACCATGACATCCGCCGCATACGCGCTGATTTTGCCGCTGCCGCATTGCGCGCGCGCGAAGGCGACGTGGACGGGGTCGAGATATCCTGCCAGGCGGGCACGCTCATCGAGCAGTTCTGGTCACCCGCCATGAACAAGCGCAGCGACGGTTATGGCGGTTCGCTGGAGAACAGGATGCGGCTTGGTCTCGAAGTGCTCGAGTCGGTCCGCACCGCGGTGGGTGAGGACTACGTGGTCGGCATCCGCATGCCCGGCGATGAAATGCTGAAGGGCGGCCTTTCCCAGGACGATTGCATTACCATCGCGCGCAACTACGCACGAAGCGGCCTCATCGATTTCATCAGCGTGGTGGGGGCACAGGCCACGGATTATAAGGGCGAAGCGAGAATTTGGCCGACGATGTGGGTGCCGTCGGCGGCTTATCTCAAGCTCGCGCGCGCGATCAAGCAGGAAGTCGGCGTCGCAATCTTTCACGCAACGCGCATCACCGACGCGGCGACCGCCGAGTTCGCAGTTCGCGAGAAATATCTCGACATGGTCGGCATGACGCGGACGATGCTTGCCGATCCCCATTACGTGAACAAGCTGGCCCGCGGCGAGGAAGCCGATATCAGGCCTTGCGTCGGTGCCGGCTATTGCGTCGACCGGGTCATCAAGGGACTCGACGCATGCTGCGCGCATAATGTCGCGACCGGGCGCGAGGAGACGATCCCCCATGCGATCGAGAAGACGCGAGGCGAGAGGCTCAGGGTCGTTGTTGCCGGCGGCGGGCCCGGCGGCCTTGAAGCCGCGCGCGTCTGCGCAAGACGCGGCCATCGGGTCGTTTTGTTCGAGGCGGCGGCGGAGCTCGGCGGACAGCTCGTCCTTGCCGCCAAGCCGACCTGGCGCCGCGACCTCGCCGGCATCGTCGCCTGGCTTGGCGGCCAGATGGAACGGCTCGGCGTTGACGTCCGGCTCAACCGTTTCGCCGAGGTGGCGGACGTGCTCGCCGAGGAAGCGGACGTCGTCGTGATTGCGACCGGTGGCCTTCCCAATGTCGGCCACTTCGAAGGGAGTCGCTTCGCGGCGACGACGTGGGACGTTCTCGCACGGAACGTGGAATGCGGCCACGACATCCTGCTTTTCGACGAGAACGGCAGCGGTGCCGCCCTGTCCTGCGCCGAATTCGCCGCGGCGAATGGTGCGAAGGTGCAGATCGTCACGCCCGACCGCGCCCTCGGGGTCGAGCTTGGCGGCACCAATCTCGGCGCCCATATGAACGAGCTTTACAAATACGGCGTGCGAATCCGGCCTGACACGCGGCTCGTCTCGGTCCGGCCATCCGGCAACCGGCTCGTCGCAGCGCTCTCCAACTCATACCGCGACGACACCGAGGAGATCGAAGTCGATCAGGTTATCGGCGACAACGCGACAATGCCGAACGACGATCTCTACTTCGCACTCAAGCCGTTGTCGCGCAATCTCGGCGAAGTCGATCTAGTTGCGATGGCGGCGGCGAAGCCGCAGCGGATCGACACCAATCCACACGGCAAATTCGCGCTTTACCGGATCGGCGATGCCTGGGCGGCCCGAAACATACATGCCGCAATGCTCGATGCAATGCGCATCTGCGTCAATCTCTAGCGTCCGATCCGATCGGATTGAATCCGATCAGAATCAACCGACCCGGTGGGCGGCGATGAAATCGGGATCGATTGTGACGCCGATGCCGGGTGAATCGGGGATGCCGATGGTGCCGTCCTCGGCCAGCTCAAAGGGGCCGTGGGCGACACCCTTTGTCAGGATGCTCTGGCTCACGTTGAATTCGACAAAACGCGGCTGCGGCAGTGTCGCGATGAGCTGAAGGCTATAGCCCGTGAGGAGATCGGTGAGCCAGGAGTGCGGGACGAGATCGATGCCCCGCTCCGCCGCCAGCTCCGCAACCTGCCTTCCAACGCTCACGCCACCGCAGCGGGAGAGGTCGGGCTGAATCACATCGACACAGCCAGCACAGATGAAGCGCGTGAAGTCCCAGATCGTCTGGACCTGCTCGCCTGCCGCGATCGGGACCGGGCTCGAGCGGCGCACTTGGGCATACTCGTCGAAATGCTCGGGGTGGATGAAATCCTCGACCCATCCGACGTTGTAGTCCGCAAGCCACGCACAGAGTTCGATCGCCTCGCGCATGCTTCGCATCGGGCCCGGTTTCGTCCACCCCGCGGGATACCAGCCGGGGTCGACGAGAAGAGCGCGGTCCGGTCCAAGTGCCTCGCGCGCCGCCGCGACAAGCTCGCGATCGCGGACCGCATCTTCGCCGAATACGCCCCAGCCGAATTTGACGGCTCGGTAGCCTTTCTCCACATACCCGCGCGCGGCGGCGGCGACACCCTCGGGTGTCGAGCGGAAAAGGGTCGAGGCATAGGCGAGGACGCGGTCGTGCCGGCGGCCGCCGAGGAGGTGTCCGAGCGACACACCCGCGGTTTCGGCGCGGATCGACCAAAGGCAGTTGTCGATCGCGGAAATGCAGTGCATGGCGATGCCGCGCCGGCCGTAATAGGCGCTTCCGACATAGAGTTTGTCCCATAGCCGCTCGACGTCGAGCGG
>DATDHA010000170.1:0-7774 GCA_036521815.1 Alphaproteobacteria bacterium
GGCGATTGCCCCTGTCCATGGCATCGATGCATCCGCGATGCCGGGCGATGTATCTGCGATACCGGGCGGAGCGGCGGTTTCGCCATAGCCTCCGACCGTGCTAGATATTCATACATGACTGGCGAGACCCACGTTTTTCGGCCGGGCGCCATCGCCCTCGTGACCGGTGCCTCGAGCGGGTTTGGCGAAGCGATCGCGATCGAGCTTGCCGCGCGCGAGGTGCGCGTGATCGCGACGGCGCGCAGCACAGCACGCCTCGCCAAGCTCAAGGATCGGCTCGGGGATCGCGTCTTCCCCCTCGCCCTCGACGTGACCGATGCCAGGGCGACCGCACGCCTGCTGGAGGATTTGCCCGCAGCTTGGCGCGAGGTCGACATCCTCATCAACAATGCGGGTTCCGACGTGGGCGGACGGCAACCCTTCGAAGTCGGCGCGATCGAGGATTGGGCAAACACAATCGATATCAACGTGACTGGCCTCATGCGCGTGAGCCGGGCCGTGATGCCGGGGATGCTCGCCCGCGGCCGCGGGCATATCGTCAATTTGGGCTCGATCGCCGCCCTGCGGCCGACGGCCGGCCTTGCCGCTTACGGGGCAAGCAAAGCCGCGGTGCACGGGTTCAGCGATGGGCTGCGCGCCGAGCTGCGCGGGTCGGCCATTCGCGTGAGCGAAATCATGCCGGGAACCGCGCGCACCGGCTTCGCCGAAGCCCGTTGGCGCGGTGATCAGGCGGAAGCCGCGAAGTTTTATAACGCCTTCAAGACATTGCTGACCGCTGAGGACGTGGCGCGCGCCGTGATCTATGCGCTCGAGCAGCCGCCCCATGTCGTTGTCGCAGAGCTTGTGATCCTGCCGACCTCGCAAGCATAGAGCGCTCCTGAGGGATCGGCAGGGGCGATCCGGCTTTCCGGCCGGTGTGGGTTTCGTATCAACGCGGTGGTGGCCGCGGTACAGTTTGGTTTAGTCTGTAAGCCGCTGGTTTCGTCCCGTCGTGCACCGAAGCCTGCCGATGCAATTACGCAGGATTGTCGAGATCTGACACAACCCTTGGTAGGCCTCGTGGAGAGTAAAATGCGAAATCTGCCTCCGATCCTTGTCGGCAGCCTGATCGCCGCGGCGTTACTCGCAACTTTGCCATCCTCGGCACTGGGCCAGCCGAGAGCGACTGCTTCGGGGTCCGTGACCGCCCGGTCCTATCTGCCGATGGCCGCCGGTAACGCGATCACTGTCGAAGCGTCTGACAATACCGACCAGTACGAGCGCCTCAAGGCATCGATCGAGGCGTCGCTCCGGGAGCGCGGCTATCAGGTTTCGGACGACGGTCCGCTCGTGCTCGAATTCTACGGAAGCGAGGTGCTTGGCAATCAGGTGACCGAGAAGCCGACCGGGGCACTGGCGCTGCAAAGTGCGATCCCGGGCACCGACCGAACCAACGCCACCGGCTTGCTCGACAGTATCAACAACAGCTTGTTCGGCGAGAAGGGCACCGGCACCTCGAACCAGCCGGACACGCAGCCGGTAGCACGCCAGGTCCATCTTTCGATGACCCTCACGGATCGCAAGGCCCACAGGCGGATCTGGCAGGGCACTGCGGCGGGCGATCTTCGCGACGCCGATTCATTTGCGACGACGCAATCTCTCGTGCCGATTCTCGTCGGCAAGATCGGCGCGTCCGCAAACGACGAGAGGTTCGACCTGCCGTGAGCGGTGTGGCGATCTCGCCGGTGCCGGTCATCCCGAGCACGGACGCCATAATCCGGGTGCGCGGGTGCGGCGCGGTCTCGACGCTGGCGGATGACGCGGAAGCCGTCCTGCTTCTGGGCTGAGCGGAATGGCCCCAGAAAGACCCTCGATCGAAAAATTCTCGATCCATGTCAGCGAAGCGGTGCTCGAAGATTTGAGACGCCGCCTCGACGCGACACGCTGGCCGGACCAGCCCGCGGGCGGCAACTGGGAACTCGGCACCGATCTCGACTATATGAAGTCGTTCGCCGCCCATTGGCGCCACCGCTACGACTGGCGCGCGGCCGAGGCGGCGCTGAACCAGCTCCCGCAGCACCGCATCGTTCTCGATGGTTTGCCGATTCATTTCGTGCATGTTCGTGGCCGGGGCGCGAAGCCCCTACCTCTCATCGTCAGCCACGGCTGGCCCGGTTGCTTCGCCGAGATGACGAAGATTCTGCCGCTCTTGACCGATCCCGCGGCACATGGCGGCAACGCGCGCGATGCGTTCGACGTCGTGGTGCCATCATTGCCGGGCTATGGTTTCTCCGGCATCCCCGCGACGCGCGGCATGGGCGGGTTCGCGATCGCCGGGCTTTGGGCCCGCCTCATGGCGGAACTCGGCTACGAGCGCTTCGGCGCGCAAGGTGGCGATTGGGGGGCGACCATCTCGACCGCCTTGGGTCTCGAGCATCCGAAGCATCTCATCGGCATTCACCTCAATTTCGTTCCAGGCTCCTACGTTCCCCATCTCGGGCGCGGCCTGCCCGAGCCGACGGACGAGGAGCTTGGCTATCTCGATGCCATTCGGGCGTGGCGCGGTGCCGAAGGGGCATATAACCAACTGCAATCGACCAAGCCACAGACGCTCAGCTATGGGCTCAACGATTCACCCATTGGGCTCGCCGCTTGGATCGTCGAGAAATTCCGCACCTGGAGCGATTGCGACGGCGACCTGGAACATTGCTTCACCAAGGACGAGCTGATCACCAACGTGATGATCTATTGGGTAACCCAAACGATCGCGTCCTCGATGCGCATCTATAACGAGGCGCGGCGGCGCCCCCTACAGTTCGACGCCGCACAGCGGGTCACCCCGCCGGTCGGCGTCGCGATCTTTCCCAAGGAGATTCCCATGCCGCCGCGCTCCTCGGTCGAACGCGGCTACAATGTCGCGCACTGGTCGATCATGCCCAAGGGCGGGCATTTCGCCGCGATGGAGCAGCCAGCATTGCTCGCCGAGGACATTCGACGGTTCTTCCGCACCTTGCGCTAGAGCATTTTCCGGCAAAGTGGCTGTGCGACGACGAAGCCGCAGCACAGGGTTTGCCGTAGAAAATGCGACAAAACCAACTAATCTAGATGGGAGCTCTCAGACGGGCACGTCGCTCTCAAAGCCGCGTGATCCGATCCGGCTGGCACTTGAGCAAGCGGCGGCATATTTCGAGGCCCTCGCCTTCGGCTGCTTCGGGCGATTTGTGCGGCTGGCCGATCGCCTCGCGCTTGCCGTCCTGCCAGAGCGACGATATGAAATCCACGCGGCCGTCGCGTGCGGTCCATCGCTCGATGATCATCTCGATCATGACTGTTCGGCACTCTTCGATTGCTCGGATGAGGAGACTGGGCGCGAAAGCGGCACCAGGTCAACCCCCTCGAACTAGTGTGGTGAATTTGAAGTTCCTAACATTTTGGCGGCGGCCACGTTTAGGAACTTCAAATCCGAGGACCACACTAGATTCAACAAATTCTAGTGTGGCTTTGAATCCGAAATTCGTTCCCGGTCCCGCACCCAAGATATGGCGAATTTCGGATTTGCCACACTAGCTTGGCCGGCGCGCACGGGAGATGGCGGCACGGGATAGGGCCGCACGGGATAGGGCATGAGCGAAACGGGATATCTCGCACCGGAGGGCTTCGAGCGCCAACTTGCCGAGGAGTTGGGCGAGCTTTCGGCACGCCACGGCCGCCTCTTTCTCGCACCCGGGCAGCCACGCCCGGCGGCCTGGCCGCAGAACGTATGGTACGAACCTCAACGCCTGAGCATCCGATCGATCGCCGACGCGGCGCAACAGCTCCGCGACATCCAGCGCAATTGGGCGCTCTATGATTTCCAGCTCCATCGCCGTGCGCGCCTGATCCAGGATCGGCTGCCCCATGTCTCGTCGAAGCCGCTTGAGTTTCCGTCGAACCCGCCCACGGCGGCACTTGGGTCGTGGACCCTGCTCGACGAGCGCACGGCCCTTGCGAGCCCGCATTGCTCGAGTCCGTTTCGTCACGGCGAGGTCGAATTCATCGAAGACCGGGAGGGGCCGCCCAACCGCGCCTATCTCAAGCTTTGGGAGGCATTCACCCTCCTGGGCGCACACCCCCACGCAGGCGAGCGCTGTCTTGACCTCGGCGCCAGCCCCGGCGGCTGGACCTGGGTGCTGGCACAACTTGGCGCGCACGTCGTAAGCGTCGACAAGTCGCCGCTCGATCCAAGGGTCGCTTCGCTTCCGAATATCGATTATCGCGCGATGAGCGCCTTTGCTCTCGACCCACGCGAGATCGGACCCGTCGATTGGCTCTTCAGCGACATCGTGTGCTATCCCAAGCGACTTTTGCGTCTCGTGGAAACATGGCTCGCCTCGGGACTCGTCGGGCGTTTCATATGCACCATCAAGTTCCAGGGGGAGACGGACCACGCGACGACACGGGCCTTCGCGGCGATCCCCGGCTCGCACCTCCTCCATCTCCACCACAACAAGCACGAGCTCACTTGGGTCAAGATGTCGTGAGCACGCGAAGTTTTGAATAGTGTCTCCGTTCGGACCGTGCTGTTTTTCCATTTGATCGCCCAGAATGGGTGCCACTTGAAAACTTGAGAGCTAAGACGATGGAAAACAGTCGCGTGTATCGTGGTGCTATCCCGGGCGCGATTCTCGGGGTCACGCTTTTCATCCTTGGCAACGCTCTTGATTCGCACCTACCGCCGGGATGGGGGGACTTATTGATGGGCGGCGGCGTACTTCTTGGCATGATCGTGGCCGCGATCGGCCTGATTATCGCGAGAAGCAGGGCGAAGAAGGCCACAAACGCGATGTGACGAAATATTGAAGTTTGGAAGCTAGTGCGTGACGAAATGATATGGAATCGCGAAGCCCTCCTCACCCTTCCCTCTCCTCCCAGTGGGAGGAGGGGGTTGCGTAGGGTTAGCGAAGCAACGCTGAGCTTACCCGAAGCTGGGTGAGGGGGGACGGTGGATCAATTTAATCGCGTCACGCTCGAGCGTCCTGTCTCTGACAGATGAATCGACGTCATTCCGACCGGAGCGCAGCGGAGAGCCGGAATCCACGGCCCAGATGCCGGCCTTCGCGGTCATGACACAAGAAATGAATATTTAGAGCCTGCGCACTAACGCCTGGCCGTCTTGAGCGCGCGGTCGAGGTCCGCGATCAGGTCCTCCACGTCTTCGAGCCCGACCGAAAGGCGCACGAGCCCATCGCCGATGCCCATGCGCGCGCGCGCCTCCGGGCCGACGGCGCGGTGGGTGGTGGTCGCGGGGTGGGTGACGAGCGATTTGGTGTCGCCGAGATTGTTCGAGATGTCGACGATTTGGAGCGCATCGAGGAAACGGAACGCGGGCACTTTTCCGCCCTTGATCTCGAAGCTCACCATGTTGCCTGGCCCTGACATCTGACGCCGCGCCAATTTGTACTGCGGATGGCTCTTGTGGCCGGGGAAGAAGACCCGCGCCACGCCCTTGTGATCGGCGAGGAAGTCGGCGACCTTGCGGGCGTGGGCGCAGTGGCGCTCGACCCGGACGGCCAAGGTTTCGAGTCCCTTGAGCATCACCCACGCATTGAACGGGCTCATCGCGGGCCCGGTGTGGCGCATGAACGGCATCAGATGCTCGGTATAGAACTGCCTGGTCGACAATACCGCACCACCGAGTGCCCGTCCCTGCCCGTCGATATGCTTCGTCGCGGAATAGACGACGATGTCGGCACCATGGACCAAGGGCCGCTGAAGCATGGGGGTCGAGAAGACGTTGTCGACGATGACCTTCGCACCCGACTTGTGGGCGAGCTTGCATACGGCCGCGATGTCGATGAGTTCGAGCGTGGGGTTCGACGGGGTCTCGAAGAAGACGGCGGCCGCACCCGGCGCAAGCGCCGTCTTCCACTGCGCAAGATCGGTTCCGTCGACAAGCGTCGTCTCGATGCCCCAGCGCGGCAGAAGCTGGGTGATGATGAAATGACACGAGCCGAACAATGCGCGCGCGGCGACGACGCGCTGCCCGGCGCGCAAGTGGCAAAGGAGGGATGCGAACACGGCGGCCATACCCGTCGCGGTCGCGAAGCACGCTTCCGCCCCCTCGAGGAGGGCCAGGCGCTTCTCGAACATCGAAATCGTCGGATTGCCGTAACGCGAATAGATGAACCCGTCGACCTCGCCCTTGAAGCGCGCTTCGGCTTCCTCCGCGCTTTCATAGACGAAGCCGGAGGTGAGGAAGATCGCCTCGCTCGTCTCCCCATGTGCGGAGCGTCCCGTGCCGCCGCGCACCAAATTCGTTTGAGCACGCCAGTCGCGGGCGGGCAGCTTTTTTGCTCTTTTCATGTCGCCACTTCCTGTTCCGCTTAGTCCTGCTGCCAGGGCAGCCCCGCGGCCTTCCAGCCGTCGGCACCCCCGCGATGGCCCGCACTGTCCTTGGGGCCTTCGAACCCACCCTGGATGTTGTAGCAATGTTCGTAGCCGATCTTGGTGAGTGCGATCGCTGCGGCCTTCGAGCGCACGCCCGAGCGGCAGAGGAGGAGGATGGGTGCGTCCTTCTCGATAGACTTGCCACCTACCTCGTCGGTGAACCGCTGGTTCACCTGCATGTCCGGATAGCCCTGCCATTCGACGAAGATGGGCGCCTTGCCAATCTGCGTCAGGTTCGGATGGCCGACATAGCGCCATTCCGGCTTGGTGCGCACGTCGACCAGGACGGCCTTGGGATTCCCGCTCAATAGCTCCCACGCCCGCTTGGCATCGACGTCGCCCGCATAAGACTGTTCTGACATGATTGCAACCTTCCTTTCCGCGCGCAGCACCCGAAACCCACAAAGCAAAAAACCGCCACAAGCGTCGCCGCCGGGCGGTATCCCCGTCGCTTTAGCGGCATTTCTTCCGCGCCCGCAAGCTGACTTCAAATCGGCGCAACTCGCCCAACCGTAGCGGCATCACGCGGCGCTGTCAACGCATGGCGGATTTGGGTAGTGGGTCAGCTCGAAGCATCGGACCGAAGCCCGGCATACAAGCTGATATCAGGCGTTTCGGCGTTAGGGCTTCTTGCTTAGGATTTGCCCGCGGGAATATTAACGCGACTTGCGTGGTTTTAGATTTAGGGCTGCAAAGGGACCAAATCACGAGACCCGGAGATGGAGATGACGTCATGATCCCCTTGCCGAAGCCCGATTTGCTCAGCCCTGCCATACGTCTGGATGCGCGTCAGTCGGCCCGCGATTTTATAGACCGAGAGCTTGCGCTGGATCACGTGAGTGCCTTGCTTTTTTGCCGCCCAGGGGCGCCGACCGGGTCAAGATAAGCGCTTGGTGCCATCCGCTGGCGCACGCTATCCACTGGAACTCACCCTCGCCGCTCGACGGGTTCAATCTTTGCAACCCGGCCTCTACCGATATGCCGTCGATCGACACGCGCTCGATGCCCTGGAGACAAATGGAAACCCTCTCCCAAAGGTCGCAGCGGCCACATTCGAGGCACCTTGGGTAGCAAATTCCGCAGCGGTGCTGCACTTCTCCGCGGTATTCGAGCGAACGACCGAGCCCTATGCCAATCAGCCGCCACTTGGGCGCGCTGAAAGGTACGTATGGCTGGAAGCGGGACACGCCGCACAAAATGCGGCTCTCGTCGCTGCGGCACTACAGCTAGCCACTGTATTCATCGGCGGGTTCGACGATGAAGCCATGGCACGCGCCGTAAAATTACCACGCGCCGAGCGCCCAATCGGCTTAATGCCAATAGGCTTTCCCGGCTAAACCATGCTGCATTCGTTGCTTGCGAAATGGAA
>DATDHA010000171.1:0-2743 GCA_036521815.1 Alphaproteobacteria bacterium
GTTGATTCCGTTTCGTCATGCCCGCGAAGGCGGACATCCGTTCTTGCTGTCATGCCCGCGAAGGCGGACATCCAGGGCCATGGATTCCGGCTCTGCGCTTCGCTCCGGCCGGAATGACGTCGCAAATAAAGATCCATCCGCCAGGGCGGAGCAAGAGCGCTCGGCACCGATGCCCAGAGGGCGGTACGGCGCGGGAATAATAACGGCAAACCACACGAATTAGTGGTTGGGGGGCAAGGCGAATCGTCCTCGGAAATTTGTTCGGACTCCAAAAGCTTATGCTATACTGCATCCCCGTTCATTGGCGCCGTTCTGACGTTGCCGGGCGGGGCGGTCGGCGTCAGGTGAGTGCCGTGTTTTTTTGCCGATTGCTCGTTTGTTTTCCTTTGGGTCAATTGCTCGGCTCCGTTCCGCCATGAAGCTCACAATAGAACGCGCGGCCCTCTTAAGGTCGCTCGCCCATGTCCAGAGTGTCGTCGAGCGCCGGAACACGATCCCGATCCTCGCGAACGTGCTCGTCGAGGCGAAGGCGGGTACGGTAGGCCTCACGGCGACCGACATGGACCTCGAAATCGTCGATCGCACGCCGGCCGAGATAGGCCAGGACGGCGCGACCACGGTTCCCGCCCACACCTTCTACGACATTGTGCGCAAGCTGCCGGAGGGTGCCCAGGTGCGGCTCGAATCGAACAGCGAGCGTTCGACGCTGCTCATCAAGTGCGGGCGTTCCCAATTCACGCTCCAGACGCTTGCCGCCGAGGATTTCCCGGTCATGACCGGCGGCGAGCTGCCGACCCAATTCTCGCTGGCGGCGACCGAGCTCAAGACGCTCGTCGATCGCACCGGCTTCGCGATTTCGACCGAGGAGACGCGATACTACCTGAACGGGATTTATCTCCACGCGGCCGACCAGGGCAAGGTCAAGTTCCTGCGCGCGGCGGCGACCGACGGCCATCGCCTCGCGCGCGTCGAGATGGCGCTGCCCGCCGGGGCCGAGAGCATGCCGGGGGTCATCGTGCCGCGCAAGACGGTCCTCGAGGTGCGCAAGCTCATCGATGCGAGCGAGGCACCGGTCCAGATCGGCCTTTCCGAAACACGGGTGCGCTTCGGCTTCGACGACATCGTGCTGACCTCCAAGCTCATCGACGGCACGTTCCCCGACTATGAGCGGGTGATACCGACGAACAACGACAAGGTCCTCGTAGTCGCGCGCCACGAGTTCGCGGACGCGGTCGACCGCGTCTCGACGATCTCGACCGAGAAATCGCGCGCGGTGAAGCTTGCCCTTGCGGATGGTGTGCTCACCCTCTCGGCGAGCAGTCCCGACGCTGGCAGCGCCACCGAGGAGATCGAGGTGAAATACAATTCGGGCGCCCTCGAAATCGGCTTCAACTCGCGTTATCTCCTCGATATCACCAAGCAGATCGAGGGCGATACGCCCAATTCGCGATGTCCGACGCCGCTTCGCCGACAATCGTCCAGGACGCCGCGGACAAAAGCGCGCTTTACGTGCTGATGCCGATGCGAGTGTGAAGGACGCGGCACTCCATTGCGTGGCAGGTTCGATGGCAGCACCGCTTGGAGGCGCTGTTTTGGGCAGCGCACCCCTGGGGCGGCTCGCGGTGCGTTGCTTGGCACTGACCGACTTTCGTTGCTACGCGAGCCTCAGGCTTGAATCGGGTGCGCAGCCGGTCGTGCTGACCGGCCCCAATGGGGCGGGCAAGACCAATCTCTTGGAAGCGCTTTCGTTCCTCGCCCCCGGCCGCGGCATGCGGCGCGCGCGCCTTGATGAGATCGACCGCAGGAGCGGCGGCGAGACAGCGCGCTGGGCCGTCGCCGCGTCTCTCGCGACACGGCACGGCCCACTCGAAATCGGCACCGGGCGCGATCCCGACGCGAGTTCTGAGGCACCTCGGCGCGTCGTGCGCATCGACGGCAAGCCGATGCGCAGCCAGGCCGAGCTTGCGCGGTTGCTGAGCGTTTCGTGGGTGACACCGGACATGGATCGGTTGTTCCAGGAAGGTGCGGGTGGCCGGCGGCATTTTCTCGATCGGTTCGTCTATGGCGCCGATCCGGATCATGCAGGGCGGGTCGCGGCTTACGACCACGCACTGCGCGAACGCGCGCGTCTCTTGCGCGAAGGCGTTCGCGACGAGACATGGTTGTCGGCCCTCGAAGCGGCGATGGCCGAGAAGGGCGTTGCGATCGCCGCAGCCCGCCGGGCACTCGTGCGCCGGCTCGAGGATGCCCTTCGTCTCGGTGTCGCTCCTTTCCCGCGTGCGCGTGTAGCACTTCGGGGAACGCTCGAAGGCTGGCTCGGCGGAGCGCCGGCCCTCGAGGTCGAGGATCGGTTCAAGACGCTCCTTGCCGATCGGCGCAGCACCGACGCCGAGGCCGGCGGCGTGCTGGACGGGCCTCACCGCTCCGACCTCATTGTCGAGCACGTCGAGAACGGCATGCCGGCGGCACTCTGTTCGACGGGCGAGCAGAAAGCGCTTCTGATCGCCCTCGTGCTGGCCCACGCCCGGCTTCAGGCGCTCGAGCACGCGGCACCCCCGCTTCTGCTGCTCGACGAAGTGGCGGCACATCTCGATCGCGTGCGGCGGAGCGCCCTTTACGACGAATTACGCGCACTCGGCGCCCAGGCTTGGATGACCGGCACGGATGAGACACTCTTCGAAAGCATGGGCGACAACGCTCAATATTTCCGCGTGGTCGGTGGCGATATAGTACCGCGCTGAAT
>DATDHA010000172.1:0-2813 GCA_036521815.1 Alphaproteobacteria bacterium
GGGCGAGAGCGCCGATCCGCCGGCGCGCGCCGCATTGCCGAGCGGTTCGGCGGCGGGCGTCGATCCCGCGACTTGCGCCAAGGCGGCACGCCCGGCACTCGAGGCGATTCTTCGCGCCGCGGGCGGCACCTCGGCGTTCGCGGCGGCCTCCGATGCGGAGCGGATTGCAATGCTGCGGAACGTCGAACGCGAATTGCCTGGCCCCTTCAGGACCCTCTTGGCGCCGCTCCTCGCCGATTACTACGAATCTCCGGCGGTGATTGCGGCTTTCGGTTGGCGCACCGAACCGCCGCAGCCCCGTGGGCATGCGCTCCCGCCCACCGACGAGGCGACCCATCGGCGGCTCGACCGGGTCAGGCAGCGGGGCAAGCTCTGGCGCGGTTGAGGTGGGATCGAAGCGAGCCACAATCAAAATCGATTGCAAGGCATCGAAGCGATCGTTTGCCGATCAAGTGCCCACGGAAGGGCGGAAGGCGCGCAGGCGCCAGCTATTGCCGGAAGCACGATGATTGACGAAAACCTCGTCGAGGGTTTCCCATGGCCCCTCGTCGAGGGCCATCCAAAGCGTGTTCATCTTGGCGTCCCAGCTCCCGCCTTCGGGGCGCGCGCGGGTAATCGAGAGGATCAGCGCACCTCCCGCCTTGAGGAACGTCGAATAGCGGCGAATCTCCTTGAGCGGACCTTCGATGAAATAGGCGACCTCATTGAAAAGGATCGAATCGAAACGCTCGCCTGCGGCGGGCGCGAACGTCTCTGCCGAGGCGTGGATCAGGGTCGCAACCGAGGGGTCGAGCCGTGCCGTTTCGAGAGCCGCCGCCGAAAAGTCGACACCCGTATAGGATGTGACGCGGGCACGGTCGAGAAGGTGGAAAAGTTGCCCCGCACCGCAGCCGACGTCCAGCACCGCACCCGGTCCGAAGAGATGGACGTATAGTGCGGCAACCGCAAGCCGCGCCTGCTCGCGCGGCTCGGTCAGATAGGTCCACCGCCCCGCGCGATAATCCCGATCCCAGTCGGCCGGGTTGCGCGTGACTTCCGCCCTCGGATTCTTCCCGTTTCTGTCCTGCTTGCTGGCCATCCGGATGCTCCGCGAGCGTTTCTATCAGGCGGCGGCCTCACGCTTGCCGCGATTGATCAGATAGAGGTTTCGAAAATAGACGACGAAGCCGCACGATTGACCGAGCGTAAACGGCCAGCTATCGATGTGGATCGCATAAGCGACGCTGAGCACCGCACCCGCGATGCTGAAATACCAGAATACCGGCGGAATCACGCTCTGACGCTTGCGCTCGCTCGCGATCCATTGCACGACGAAGCGCATGAAGAACATGCCCTGGCCGATGAAACCCACTGCTACCCAAATCTTTTCCGTCAACATCGCTCACTCCTCGTATTCGATGGTCGCCGTGGCAGGCCGGCGCATCAGCCAGTAGACGCCGAGAAGATCGACGATTCCGGTCAGGAACCGATTCCGCAGTCCGTATTTCGACTGGCCCGACAGCCGTGCGCGGTCCGCCACGTCGATGAAGTCCACCTCGCCGCCGTCGCGTTGGATGAGGGCGGGCAGAAAGCGATGGCTGTGGTCGAATCGAGGCAGGCGGAGGAACGCATCGCGCAGGCAGAGCTTGAGGCCGCATCCGGTGTCCGGCGTGCGGTCGCGCAACACGCCGCTGCGGATCTTGTTGGCGACGATCGAGGACCAGCGCTTGAGCCAGGTGTCCCGACGGCGCCAGCGCACTCCCGCGACCATGCGCAGTGCCGGCCTCGTCGCTGCTGCACGCATCCGCTCGATGAGGCGGGGAATGTCGGCTGGGTCGTTCTGGCCGTCGCCGTCGAACATGACGAGCCATTCCCCGGATGTCGCGTCGACGGCGGACCAGAGTGCGACACTCTTGCCGCGATTGTCGCGATGGCGCACGATGCGAAGATTGGCATGGCGCGCCTGTGCTGCGCGCAGGCGCTCAGCCGTGCGGTCGGTGCTCGCGTCGTCGCAATAGACGACTTCGAACGTTTCGCCAAGGCGCTCCATCACGGGGTAGAGTTCCGCGAGCACGGGGGCGATGTTGTCTTCCTCGTTGTAGACCGTGATTGCGACGGAATATTTGAGCTTCGCCGGATCGGCGTTTGCCGGCGTTTCGGCACTGTTCATGTGCACTCCATGGCCCGATGACGGGCGGCCCCGGCAGCCTGAAAGCGGGCCTCCTTCTAGCCCTTTTGGGGAATGATCTCAACCGAACCGGCGAGCCGCCGCGCTGCACCCGGGTGGCCGATGGGCTATTCAGTACCGCCTCTGAGGCGCGCGAGGATTGCGGCCCGTTCCCGCGGCGAAAGGCCCGACCACGCCGCGATCTCCGCGATCGTGCGCCCGGAGCCGAGGCAAAGGCCGGTGGCGGGATCGAGGCGGCAGACGCCGACGCATGGGGAGACGCCGTCGCCAACTGGCCCGGCAGCGCCGGCGCTGCTGCTATTCCCAGAGATATCGGTGGTTTTCATCGGCGCGCACTATGGGCGAGTACCGGCATTCCCGCAACGCCCCGGTTTGGACATGCTGGTTTAGGCCTGCCGGTTTAGACGTGAAGATCGACGCCGGTGGTATTGTTGTTATGAATCGCGACGGCGTTCAGCACGTCGCGGTAGGCCGAAATTCCAGCGGGATGGGGATCGATATAGATGCCGTCCGAGAGGCTTTCCTGCGTGAATTGCTGGGCGAGGAAGGTGCTGGCCGCAGGCGGCGGCGCTTGGCCACTGGATGCCTGGCCACTCTGTGCTGCGTCCGAAATCGCAGCACCAAAAGCGGGCGACGCCCCGGCACC
>DATDHA010000173.1:0-5121 GCA_036521815.1 Alphaproteobacteria bacterium
GCGGCAAGGCCATGATTGCGACCAGGGAGCGGCTGGCGGACGTAATGGCCGCCGAGTCTTGCGGGCAGTTCATCGATCTCCGCCGTCGCTTCCTGCATCAATACAAGGTCGGGCTGGTTCGCGACGACGAGGGCGGCAACGTCCGTGACCCCGGCACCCTCGCGGCGCAGCAGGTTCCAGCTCAGAACCCGCACCGCACCTTTCGCGGGGCGCTTGGCCGAGACGGCGATGGTTTCTGCGTCCTCGGTGGCGATGAAATCCAACATGAGCGATCCACAGTTTCTTCGTATTGGCCGAGTGTATGGGCACAGTGGTGAATTTTTGGTATGTCTCGAAGCGAAAGTCGCCGATTCCGGCCGGAATGCCTCAAAGTACCTCGACGCCCATCCCTGCCCCAGTGCCAACCCTAACGCTAAAACACGTCGGTTCTAAGGCAGTCTCGAGCCACGATCCGCAGCCGATCGGCGTTCTCCTGCTCATCAGAACCTTGCGGGCGGGCTGTTTATTTCATGTTTCTTGGGAGAGATCGAGCGCTATTCGGAGATCGGGCGGTCAGCTCCAGGCGCGTTGGCTGCCTTGGCGCAGGAGCGGTTGGGCAACATTGCGGGGTGCCGTGCGCACGATTGCGATGGGTCGCGGGGCGGGCCGGCCGAACAGATAGCCCTGCGCGAAATCGACGCCGATCGCCTTAAGTTCGTCCGCTTGCGCCTCGGTCTCGACCATCTCCGCGATCGTCCTCACGCCGAGCTCGCGGCAGAGTGTCACGATCGAGCGGAGAATCGCGGCGTCGCGCCCGTCCGCGAGGACGCGCTGGACGTAGGCGCCGTCGATCTTCACGAAATCGACCGTGAGCGCGTGGAGATATGGATATGACGAGGCGCCAGCGCCGAAATCGTCGAGTGCAAAGCGGTGACCTTTGTTGCGCAACGCCTGGATGACGCCGTTGACCTGTTCGAGCGCATTTACCTGCGTCGATTCCGTGAGCTCGAAATAAAGCCGCGACGCGATCGCGGCATGGGGCTTGAGGAGTGCCAGCAGAGTTTCGGCGAAGAGCATGCTTTCGAGGGAGCGGCCGGACAGGTTGACCGCAATCGGCGTGGCGCCGGACGATTTGTCCTGAAGGAACTCGATCGCGCGCTGGCAAATCGCGAGGTCGAATTCCTCGATCATGCCGACCCCTTCCGCGAAGGTTACGAGCGCGTAGGGCGATTTCCCGCCCTCCAGGCGCGCGAGCATCTCATGATGCTGCACCGTGCGCGTCGCAAGGTCGACGATTGGCTGGAACGCGACGTCGAAGCGGCTCTCGGCGACGGTGCCCTTGAAGGCGCCGATCCGCGCGACCGTGTCGCGCAGGAGCGAGCGGAACGCATCGCTCAGCGATTCGATCAGCGGGAAGCTCCCGCTCGGATAATCCGCGAACTTCTCGATCGTGTACGCGATCGCGCGCGCCGCATCCTCTTCCGTCATCGCCTCGAGGGCCAGGTCCACGCTGCTGCGCGCCACGCGCACACCCTGGCCGGATGGATCGGCCTTGCGGGCGAAGTCGGCCACCCGGCTGGTCAGCTTCTCCGGGTTGAACGCCGTCGTATGGATGACGCCAAACCGCTCGTCAGTGAGCTGGCCGGCACTGTCGCCATTGAAGGATACCGCGCGCAAATAAGCGCCCGTTTCCCGCAGGAAGGCGGCACTTGCCTCCTCGCCCGCACGGGCGCGCAAATCGTCCATGCCAAAAAGCTGGACGAGGGAAAGCTTGGTCCGGCCAGCGGGCAGCATGCGCTGGCGGAACATCTCGGCGGCGATCTGTGCGAAGCCCTCGCGCCCGAGCAGCCCACTCGCCGACTCGCGCGCCAATCGGCGGTTATTGATGAGCGGGGCATGGCGCGGTGCGCTGAATGTGACGAAAATCGATTCGGGGTGATTCGCCAACCTGCAGCCGCCGAGGACCGCTGCCGTCGTCCGCCCCTCGACGCCGAGGAGCCGGACGATGACCGGCTCGAGGCGGCTGCCCGTCTCGAGTTCCTTGAGCAACACGTTGATGAATAGGCGGTCGTCGGAGGAGAAGATCGCATCGAACGACGTGCCGACGAGGCTCTCGGCGGATTTTCCCGTGATGACGCGCGCAGCCCCCGAGGCGAAGCGGATGCGCCCCTCGCAATCCACCTCGAGAAGCAGATCCGCCGCCGCGAAGGAGAACGCGACAAATCGGTCGCGCTCGCCCTTGAGCTCCCCACCTCGGCCTCGAAAGGTGCGCGGCATCCAGTTTCCTCGACCAGCCCCTCGGACGAGACCCTAGAGGCAAGCCCTTAAGGCTTCCTTACGCGTTAACGAATGTTAATCGATTGTCCCGCGGGATGCGCAGCAAAAAGAAGGTTGTGCCGCCGCTCCGCTTGCTTGCCGCGCGATATGTGGTATCCCTTCAATTCGGCCCGATCGTAACCAGGGTCATACGAAACTCACGTTTTAAATTGTAGAATATATACGCTGCACAATTTCTCTATGTTATATCGAATTCCACCTCGCATGGAGCGGGACAAGCCGGTCCCCGGCTGGCGGGAGCTTGAGCGCTACGACGCGTTGGACTGCCGCGGGACGCGGAGCGTCCACGATTCCGTGCTCGTAGGCGATGACTTGGAGGGTGCCGCGGAGGCGCTCGAGTAGCTCCCCCGGCGCCAAAAGGTGTGCCGGACAGGTGGGCCTGCCGAAGCGCGCATTGCCCTCGGCGAACGTCTCATAGAGGAGGAGTCCGCCCGTCTCGATGGCCGCCACGAGTGCCGGGAAAAGCGGGCGCCAAAGGTAGTTCGTGACCACCACGGCGGCGAACGTCCGGCCCGAAAACGGCCACGGGCCGGCCTCGAGGTCGGCCTCGACGAGCTCAATGCCGGGCTGTTGCGCGAGATCGCGCATACGCCCAAGGTCGATATCGACGGCCGTGACCGGGTGGCCGAGTGCGTGAAAATGCCGCGTATGGCGCCCACTGCCGCATGCCACGTCGAGCACCCGTCCCCCTGACGCTACGAGCGGGGCGAAGCGACATATCCAAGATGAAGGTGCGGCACCTGCGTGACGTTCTTCCGTTGGGCTCGTCGCTGGCTTGGTCATGTTTGAACTGCCCGGGGAGGAGCTATATATAGGGTCTGTCTTGCCACAACGCTTGGGCCCCTAGGTTCGGATGATCGTCTATAGCCTTCACTGCACCAAGAATCATGAATTCGAGGCTTGGTTCCGCGACAGCGCCGCCTACGACGCCCAACGCGCGAAGCGCGCCGTGGCGTGCCCCGAATGCGGAAGCACCAAGATCGAAAAGGCGCCGATGGCTCCGCGCCTCTCGAAGGGCAGCAGGCAGGATGCGGCCGAAGCCTCGGCACCACCGCAATCGCCTGCGCAAGGTGCTGCGCCGACACCCAAGAGTGCCGCACTCATGGCGCGCGGTGCGCTCGAGGCCATTCGCAAGGAGATCGAAGCCAAGTGCGACTATGTCGGGCCGCAATTCGCCGAGGAGGCGCGCAAGATCCACTATGGCGAAACACCCAAGCGCGACATCTACGGCGAGACGAGCGACGCGGAGGCCGACGCCCTTGCCCAGGAAGGCGTTGAGTTCCAGCGCATCCCCTGGATCAAGCGCACCGACGGCTGAGCGCCGCGCCTATTGGCGAAAATAATATCGATGCCGGTCAACCACTTGGGACGACTTGGATTGTGTCCCGCCCATGGCCATCAATCTACACACCGAAATCGCTTGTCGGATGCAACGCCATTTCGGGCTTCATTGCGCGATCGGAACCGCCGCCACAATAACGCGGCACAGGCTAACACGACGCCGGCTAGGGCGGCTGAAAGATGGAGGGCGGCGGCATCCCCTGCGGTCTCGATCAACCTCGCATAGGCAATAGGAGCCAACGCCGATACAAAAAAGCTCGGCGCCGCCAGCCTTCCAACCAATGCCCCGTAGGACCGGTGATCGAAGAGAACGAGCGGCTGCGCGCCTCGAACGATCGTAAGCAGGCCGTTGCCTGCGCCGTAAGCCAAAGCGAATGCCGCGCCAGCGAATATTGACACGCCGCTGAAAAGGCCGGCGATGAAGCAAGTCGGCATGACACCGGTTGCGAGCACCCCTAAGGTGAGAGGGCTGAGTTTTCCCCCGAACGTGACCTCAAAGAGCCGTGCACCAGACTGACCTATTCCCGGCAAGGTTGACAACCATACGGCGGCTCCCGCGCTCGTTCCGAGCCCGGTCATGATGGCGATCATGTGCACCGACATCCCGGAGTTGAGGAACGCCGAGAGCGTCGTGACGATCATGTATAGCGAGCCCGCGAGGAAGTGATCCGCGCGGCCTTGTGCGAGCGGAGCGATTCGGGCTGTTTCATCGCTCGCGCGAGGAGCATGCCGATGATCAGGGATCGACCAATGCAGCGGTACCGTCAGGAGGGCGAAGGCCGCGTAAACGACGAGGGTGCTGCGCCAGCTGATTGCGAGCGCGAGGGCATGGCCGACGGGCCAGAAAGCTGTCGAGGCAAGGCCACCGAAGAGTGTTATCTGCGAGATCGCCCGCCTCGCCGACCGGCCGCCAATTCGTGCCAACGCTGCGAATGCGGCCTCGTAAAGGGTCAAGCGCATGGCTAGGCCCAGACAGGCCCACGACATGCCGTAGGAGAAGAGATCGTGGGAGCGGCTCAAGCAAAGGCATCCGACCGCCAACAGGAGTGAGCCACCGACCATCACGCGCCGCCCGCCGTACCGATCGATGAGTCGCCCGGCGAACGCTGACGCGACACCCATGACCACTAACGCCACGGAGAATCCGCTGTATGTGAGCGTCATGGACCAGCCGAGGTCGCGCGCCATCTGCTCGCCGAAGACACCGATCAGGTAGTAGGAGACGCCCCAGCAGACGAGTTGCGATAGGCCGAGGCTGACGACGAGCCGTGGCGTGATCATCGCCTGGGCATCAGCGAGGACGGGTGTCCCCCGGTCCAAGAGAACGCTGCATGAGCACGGAGTCGAGCCATCGTCCGTGCTTCCAACCGACTGACCTCAACGTGCCGACGAGGCTGAAATTCAAGCTTTCGTGTAGCTTGATAGAGGCCCGATTGGCGGAATCCCCGATCACTGCCACCATCT
>DATDHA010000174.1:0-2157 GCA_036521815.1 Alphaproteobacteria bacterium
GTCGACGGTGGCGCGGCTCGTCGTCGGCCTCTATGAGCCCACGCGCGGCTCGATCGAATTCGATGGAACGGATATTGCGACGATCAAAGGGGCGGCTGGGGTCGCGGCCCTTCGCCGGCGGCTCCAGATCATTTTCCAGGACCCCTATGCAAGCCTCAATCCGCGCTGGCGCGTGCGCGACATCGTGGCGGAGCCGATCCGCGTGCACCGGCTCTTGCGCGGCCGAGCGGTGATGCGCGCGCGGGTCGACGAACTGCTCGGCGAGGTCGGACTCTCCGCTGCGGACGGCGAGAAATATCCCCACGAGTTCTCGGGCGGCCAGCGCCAGCGCATCTCGATCGCGCGCGCGCTCGCAAGTGCTCCGGAGTTCCTCGTTTGCGACGAGCCGACGTCGGCACTCGACGTGTCCGTGCAGGCGCAAATCCTCAACCTCATCAAGGATCTCCAGCGCACGCTCGGCCTCACCTATCTCTTCATCTCGCACAATCTCGCGGTCGTGCGCCATATGTCCGACCGGGTGGGCGTGATGTATCTCGGCCGCATCTGTGAGCTGGCGGACGCCGAGACGCTTTTCCGCGGGCCGCGCCATCCCTATACGCGGATGCTGCTCGAGACGATTCCCGATCTCGAACTTACCGGCCGGGCACGCACGCCCGTGGCCGGCGAGGTGCCGAGTGCGATCGATCCGCCGAGCGGATGCAGTTTCCATCCGCGCTGCCCCTTTGCGAATGAGCGCTGCAAGCGCGAGCGGCCAGAGCTGCGCCCCACCGACGGCACGCTTGTCGCTTGCCACGCCGTGGAAGAGGGACGGATGCCGGCGGCCTGATTTTCCCGTCTCACCTTTGAGACTCGATTTTATGCCGCATCCTATGGGGCGGGCCTTAGCGGGCACCTCGACGTGCGGGGCCGGCCTCAGTCGTGTTCGCGGATGAAGCCGCGGATGCGCGGCATGATTTCCTCGCGCCAGCGCCGGCCGTTGAAAACGCCGTAATGCCCGACCTTCTCCTGGAGGTGGTGGCGCCGCTTGCTTGCATCGAGCGCGCTCGCGAGAATGTGAGCCGCAAAAGTCTGGCCGGGCGCGCAGATGTCGTCATCCGCACCCTCGACGGTCATGAGTGCCGTGCGCACGATCGCGCGCGGCTCGACCGGCCTGCCGCGCGAGGTCATGCGGCCTTGCGGCAAGTCGAAGCGCTTGAACACGGTCTCGACGGTTTGGAGATAGAATTCCGCCGTCATGTCCATCACCGTGAGGTATTCGTCATAAAAGCGCCGGATCGCGGCGGCATCGTCGCCGTTTCCCTTTGTCAGATGCCGAAACATGTCCGAATGCGCCCGAAGATGCCGGCCGAGATTCATGCCCATGAAGCCGGAAAGCTGGAGAAAGCCCGGAAAGACGCGGCGCATGAAGCCGGCATAGGGAAGCGGCACGTGGGTGAGCACGGTACGTTTGATAGTTTCGATCGAGCGCTTCGTGGCGAACTCGTTGACCTTCGTGGGATTGGCGCGCGGATCGATCGGCCCGCCCATGAGCGTGATTGTGCGCGGGGCCGAAGGATCGTTCGCCGCGTTCATGATCGCGCTCGCGGCCAGCACGGGAACCGCCGGCTGGCACACCGCGATGACGTGCAAGTCGGGTCCGAGCAGATGCGTGAACTCGATCACGTGGTCGATATAGTCGTCGAGGTCGAATCGCCCTAGGGAGAGCGGCACGTTGCCGGCGTTGATCCAATCGGTGATGTAGACGTCGTGGTCTTCGAGGAGGGCCGCGACCGTGCCGCGCAAGAGGGTCGCGAAATGGCCCGACATCGGCGCCACCACGAGAACGCGCGGCGCATCGACGCAGCACTCTTTCTTGAAGTGGACGAGCTGGCAAAACGGTTTCGCCAAGACGACGGTTTCCTCGACCGCGATGGGCTCCCCGTCCTTCGTCACATGGTCGATGCCGAAGGCCGGCCGCTCGTGGCGGATCTTCGTCTCGGCGACGAGTTCGAACGCAGCCCCGATGTAATCGAGGAAGGGAAGGGCGGCGTTGATCGGCCAGGGCTGAACCGTGAATGGCCGCGCCATATCGGCAAGCTGCCGCCACGGTTCGAGCAGCGATTGCTGTGCGCGATAGGCCTGATAGAGAAGCATCGCGCCCGTCCTTCAATGGTTGCG
>DATDHA010000175.1:0-1841 GCA_036521815.1 Alphaproteobacteria bacterium
GCAACCATTCAGCTTCAATAAGAAATCCTACAAGCGCAGACACCGGATCGAGAACGCGATTTGCAGGCTCAAGGATTTCAGGCGTATCGCCACCCGCTACGACAAGCTGGCGCGAAATTTCCTCGCAGCCGTCTGCCTCGATGCGGCTATCGTATGGTGGATTTTATGAGTCTGGACCCTAGTGTGGCTTTGAATCCGAAATTCGCTCACGGTCCCGCTCCAAGATATGGCGAATTTCGGACTAGCCACACTAGGCGCCTCGCGCGTTTCGCGGGCCCGCCGCCATTGCCGCGTCCGTCCCTTTGAGCGAGGATAGGGCCAGGACGACATGACCAGAGACAAAGGGCGAAAGCACGCCGAGCTTGGGCAGGCCGAGCCGGGGCCGAAAGCTGCGGAGCACGTCCGGCGCGCGACCGTCATGGGGCGCCTGCGCGCATATTTTTTCGCGGGCGTCCTCGTGGTCGCCCCGATCAGCATCACGTTCTATATCGCCTATCTCGTCCTCGATTTCGTCGATTCGCGCGTGACACCGCTCATCCCCGCGCGCTTCAATCCCAGTACCTACCTGCCGTTCGGCATTCCGGGCCTCGGCCTCGTCATCCTGCTCGTCGTGCTCACGTTCATCGGCGCGACGACGGCCGGTTATCTCGGCCGTGTTTTCGTGCGCATCTCGGAAGGCGTTCTCGCGCGAATGCCGGTCATCAGCGGCATCTATGGTGCGGTCAAGCAATTGGTCGAATCCGTCTTCGCAAGCCAGGCCAGCGCCTTCCGCCAGGTCGTGCTGATCGAATGGCCGCGCGAGGGTGCCTGGTCCCTCGGCTTTGTCACGAACACGACGGCGGGCGAGATCGTCGACCGGCTCTCCGGCGACGTGGTCAGCATCATGGTGCCGACGACACCGAACCCGACGTCCGGCTATCTCGTCTTCATTCCGCGCGAGAAGGTCATCGCCCTCCAGATGAGTGTCGAGGACGCGATGAAGATGATCCTTTCGAGCGGCATCGTCTTGCCGCCTTACGAAGTCGAGCGATTGCGCAAAGCGGCGGCCCCGGTCTTGCCCTAAAGCATTTTCCGGCAAAGTGGATGCCGGTTTGCCTCAGAAAATGCGACAAAATCGATAGATTCAGATCATGATCCGATTTAATCCGATCGGATCATGATCTAGGCCGCTCACCCCGATCTCAGATACTTCACCGCCGCGTCGCGCTCCATCAGGTAGAGCAGCGTGCGCATCGCTTCGCCGCGCGGACCCTTGAGATCGGGATCGCGTTCGAGTGCCAGCCTTGCGTCGTCGCGCGCCGCCGCCAGGAGGTCCTGATGCACGGCAAGATCGACCAGGCGGAAATCGGGCATACCACTTTGCCGGGTGCCGAGCATTTCGCCGGGGCCGCGCAGCCGGAAATCCTCCTCCGCGATTCGGAAGCCATCCTCGGTCTCGCGCACGATCGCGAGCCGCGATTTTGCCGCCGCACCGAGCGGTGTTGCGTAAAGGAGGAGGCAGGTCGAGGGCTTTTCGCCGCGTCCGACGCGCCCGCGCAACTGGTGGAGCTGGGCGAGCCCGAAACGCTCGGCATGCTCGATCACGATCACGGTTGCGTCCGGCACGTCGACGCCGACCTCGATCACCGTGGTGGCGACGAGGATTTGAAGCGGGCCGGGCGCGAACGCCTCCATCGCCGCGTCCTTTTCCGATCCCTTCATCCGGCCGTGAACGAGGCCGGTCTTGCCCGGAAAGATCGCGGAAAGCTCCGCCTGGCGCTGGCTCGCCGCCGCGAGATCCACCGCTTCGGATTCCTCGACGAGCGGGCAGACCCAATAGACCTTCGCACCCTTCGCGAGGA
>DATDHA010000176.1:0-4812 GCA_036521815.1 Alphaproteobacteria bacterium
GGAAGCGGGCCTTGGTGGAGACGGATGCCCGCCACGATCCGGTAGCCCAGGGCCGAATTTATGCGCTCGACGAGCTGCGGCTCGAGATGCTGGATCGCCAATGCCCACGCCCCCTCGACGCGCAAATGCAGGGTGCCGTCCATCCGCTTTCCACGGCTGAAATCGAGCCGTTCGGGAACGCAGTGCGACGCGATCTCCGCACCCGCGATCGCGGCCCAGTCGGCGACCATGCTGGCTTCCGCGAAGCCGTGCCGGCCGGCAGCCGCACGCGTCAATCTCGGCACGAGCGATGCGAGGCTTCTTGGCCCACCACCCGAGCGGCTCACAAGGCAATCTCCTGCTGTCAACGCAATGCCAACGGCCTATGTTATGCGGTCATGGCGCATTCGACCACCGCCTCCGCAAAAATTCCTGCGCCCAAAAATCCGGCCGCGTTTTCGCGCACGGAAATTGCCGGGCTCCGACGTGCGCTGCTGGCCTGGTACGATCGCCATCGCCGCGTATTGCCCTGGCGCGCCCGCGCGGGCGAACGCACCGATCCCTATCGCGTCTGGCTCAGCGAGATCATGCTGCAGCAGACGACGGTGAAAACCGTCGCCCCCTATTTCCTGGATTTTCTCGCACGCTGGCCGACTGTCGACGCACTTGCCACAGCACGCCTTGACGATGTCCTGCACGCGTGGCAAGGGCTCGGCTATTACGCCCGCGCGCGCAATCTCCATCGCTGCGCACAGGCGGTCAGTCGCGGACATGGCGGCACGTTTCCCGAGAGCGAGGAAGCCTTGCGCGCCCTGCCGGGGGTCGGTCCCTACACTGCGGCAGCGATCGCGGCGATTGCGTTCGATCGCAAGGCGACCGCCGTCGACGGCAATGTCGAACGCGTGGTCGCACGCCTCTTCGCGGTCGAGGACCCGCTTCCGGAATCGAAGCCCAAGCTGAAAGCGCTCGCCGAAACGCTCACGCCCGATGCACGGCCGGGCGACCATGCCCAGGCGATGATGGATTTGGGGGCGGTGATTTGCACCCCGCGCCGGCCGCGCTGCTCGCTTTGCCCGTGGTCCGAGCGATGCGCGGGGCGCAAGGCGGGACTTGCCGAACTGCTGCCAAGCCGGCGGTCCAAGCCCGCGCGGCCCTTGCGCGCGGGTTACGTATATTGGCTCGTTCGCGACGGCATGGAGGTGCTGCTCCGGCGCCGGCCGGAAAACGGCCTTCTCGGCGGCCTGATGGAGCTGCCTTCGACCGATTGGCGGGAGGGCGGATTGCCGCTCGCCGACGCGAACCGCCTGGCACCGGCCGAGGCGTCATGGCGCGTGCTCCCCGGCGTGGTGCGCCATGGCTTTACGCATTTCGAGCTCGAGCTCAAGGTCTTGGCGGGAAAGTTCGAAGAGACGGCCGGGCGTACCAGCGCGGCTAACGAGGGGCAAGTGCCTTGCTGGTGCCGCCTCGACCGCCTCTCCGATCATGCACTGCCCACCGTCATGAAAAAGGTCGTAGAGCACGCTCTTGCAAACGGAGGATAGGCAGAGCGGCCAAGGACGCTTAGCGGCGTCCAGACCTAGTCCTCCCGCTCAGGGGTTGCGCGAGGATGCCTTCAGCTTCGGTCGACAGCACATGTTCTCGTTGTTGCCTCGTTCAATCCAGTTCATGCGTCCGCAAGCCACACGGCACCGCTCAGCGGATCGACATTGACGACGTGCTGCACGCCCTGTGCGTCGCGGGCGAGTCCTCGATAATGTTCACCGTGGTAAACCGGCTCGGTCAGACACGCGTAGCCGAGGGATGCAAGATGCGGGCTCACGTCCTCGGGACGGAGGTGCGCCAAGCCGTAACCGGGGCGCGGAATCACGTCGGCGCTATGGGCATCGACGAAAAGCTTGACGTGACGCCCCCAGCAGTCGTGCGCGCACACGGCAAAGCCGTCGCCCTCCGCACTGACGCGATAGATGTCCTGATAGCCGCGCTGGCGAAGCTTATAGCGCACGAGCCAGATCGGCAGCGTCTCCCCACCGGTCCGCTCGCTCTCGTAGCTTTGCGGCGGGGCCGAAAGGTTGGCGGCGGCACCGGGTCCAAGGCCCAGGAGAGAGGCGAAAGCTGCCGCGAAGGCCGTCGTGTAAAGACGTGTGTCGCGCATGCGTGAAGGTCCCTGTCTCGAAATCCTGCCGTTTCGATCTCGGCTTCGGCCAGCGGGCCGAGGCGTTGCGCGCTGCAAGAGCTGCCGGCCGTCGCCTGGGCCAGCCGTCGCCTGGGCCAGCCGTCAGCCGGGCGAGCCGTCAGCCGGGCGAGCCGTCACCTGGGCCATTTGTTTCGAGCCTGAATTTCGCCTATTCTCCCTGAACCTATGCTGAGGGAAGCGTTCATCTCGCGTTCAGCCGGTGCGGCCTATTTAGACAACATGCGCGATCCCCTATGCGTGTTTTTCACGGCCTTGGCGCTCGTGCCGGGTGCGGCGGGGTTGGCCTTGGCCGGGGATGACCACGAACTCGCGCGCGAAGCGCTCACCTCCGGTCAAATCCGGCCGCTCGGCGAGATCGTGAACTCGGTGCAGAGTCGCTGCCGCGGCAAGGTGATCGAAGTCGAGCTCGAACGCACCGCGCGCGAGGGCGGCGATCTCTGGCTCTACCAGCTCCGCATGATGATGCCCAAAGGCGACATTCTTCGCCTCGACGTCGACGCGGCGACGACCGAAATCCTCAAGGTGAAGGGGCAGGGTGCTTTGGACGCCTGTCACGCGGGCTCGTGAGCCATGCGCATCCTGGCCGTCGAGGACGACCCTGAACTCGCGCGCCAGATCGCGGACGCACTGAGGGGGGCTGGCTACGCCGTCGACCTCGCCCACGACGGTGAGCATGCTCATTATCTCGGCGAAGCGGAAACCTACGATGCGGTGGTGCTCGATCTCGGATTGCCGGTGGTCGACGGCATCACCGTGCTTGAGCGGTGGCGCCGTGCCGGCCGCAACATGCCTGTCCTCATTCTGACCGCGCGCGATCGCTGGAGCGAGAAGGTGGCCGGGTTCGATGCCGGTGCGGACGACTACGTCACGAAGCCGTTCCAAGTGGAAGAGGTGCTCGCACGGCTGCGCGCACTTATCCGGCGCGCCGCCGGCCACGCGAGTGCCGAGCTCGAGTGCGGGCCACTCCGCCTCGATACGCGCAGCTCGCGCGTCACTCGCGACGGCGTTCCCGTGAAGCTCACGGCGCAGGAATACCGGTTGCTCGCCTACCTCCTCCACCACCGCGGCCGCGTCGTGTCGCGCACGGAACTGACCGAGCATCTCTACGATCAGCACTTCGATCGGGATTCGAACACGATCGAGGTCTTCATCGGACGGCTGAGGAAGAAGATCGGCGCAGAGCTGATCCAGACCGTTCGCGGGCTCGGCTACCAGCTCACCACGCCCGGCGTGCGCGCAAAGGGCCGCGAGGCGCCGTGAGGTTCAATTCGCTCGCCTTTCGCCTGGTGGCCGGAGCGGGCCTATGGATCGCGGCCGCACTCGTCGCGGGAGGCTTCGCGCTATCCAGCATCTTCGAGGATTCGGTCGAGCGCAGCTTCGACGCACGCCTCGAAGTCTATCTCGACGGACTGATCGCGGTGAGCCGTACGGGTGCCGCAGGTCGGCTCGAGCTTGCGCGCGGGCTCGGCGAGCCGCGCTTCACGCAACCCTATTCAGGCTGGTACTGGGAGATTGCGGGGCCGCATGGCCCGATCCTGCGCTCGCGCTCCCTTTGGGACATGGTGCTCGACGCGCGGCCAGACGAGGGAGGCACACTCGTTATCTATGAAATCGAAGGCCCCGACGAAAAGCGATTGCGCGTCGTCGAGCGCGACGTTTCGTTGCCGAACCTGCCCGACCGGCTCCACTACATCGTCGCCGCGGAGGAAAGCGAAATCGGCCGCGAGGTGGCGCGCTTCGACAAAGCGCTTTCCTGGGCGCTCGCCCTCCTCGGCGGCGGCTTGATCGCGGCGGTGTTCATCCAGGTGCGCTTCGGCCTCATTCCCCTGAGGCGGATGGAAGCAGCCCTCGCGGCAATTCGCGCCGGGCGCGCGGAGCGGCTGGAGGGCAGCTTCCCCAAGGAGGTGCAGCCCTTGGCCGACGAGCTCAATGCACTCCTGGACCACAATGCCGATGTCGTCGAGCGCGCGCGCACCCATGTGGGCAATCTCGCCCACGCGCTTAAGACCCCGCTTGCGGTCCTCTCCAACGAATCGAGCGACGCCACAGGCCCCCTCGCCGACTCCGTGGTGCGGCAGACCGGCGTCATGCGGCGCCAGGTCGATCACTATCTCGCGCGCGCGCGGACGGCGGCGCGCGCCCGCGTCCTCGGGGCGAGGACACACGTCCTGCCGGTCGTCGAGGATCTGCAGCGCACCCTCGAGCGCATCCATGTCGATCGCGGAATTTCGATCACGGTCGACGGCGATCCCGCGATCGCCTTCCGCGGCGAGCGGCAGGACCTCGAGGAAATCCTCGGCAATGTCATGGACAACGGCTGCAAGTGGGCGCGCAAGCGCGTGGTGGTGAAGCTCTCGCGCGCGGATCGGCGTGCTGTCATCGACGTCGAGGACGATGGGCCCGGGCTTTCTCCGGAGGAGCGCGCACAAGTGTTCGAGCGCGGTAAGCGCCTCGACGAAGCGGTCCCCGGCACGGGGCTCGGCCTCGCGATCGTGCGCGACATCGCGGAGCTCTATGGCGGCAGCGTTTCGCTCGAGAAGGCTGACCTCGGCGGGCTTCGGGTCACACTGGTCCTGCCCGGCGTCGATGCGGCCGCAGCCGCGAGCTGAGGGCCTCCAAAGACGGGATCGTGGGCGCGT
>DATDHA010000177.1:0-2664 GCA_036521815.1 Alphaproteobacteria bacterium
CGATGGTGCTGGATGCTACGGCATGAACGGCCATGACGACGCGGCGGCGGACGCGATCCTGCTGTCGAAGTCCGTGGGCGTGCCGGTGCGCGTCCAATGGATGCGCGAGGACGAGCATGGCTGGGACCCCAAGGGACCGCCACAACTTCTCGACCTGCACGCGGGCCTCGATGCTGGCGGCGATATCGTCGAGTGGCGGACCGACATGTGGCTACCCGCAGCGACCAAGGGCCTGCCGAACATCCCGCTCATCGCCCCCGAGGCCGCGGGCCTGCATCAGCCGCTCGGCCTCTCGGCCGGACTCATCTCCCAAAACGGCGATCCGCCCTACGCGGCGTCGAACGTTCGCGTGGTCGTCCACTGGCTCAAGAGCACGCCCCTTCGCCCTTCCAATATCCGCGCCCCCGGCAAGGTTGCCAACACGTTCGCGGTCGAGAGCTTCGTCGACGAGCTCGCGGCGTCGGTCAAGGCCGACCCGCTCGAGTTCCGCTTGCGCCGGCTGAGTGAAGCGCGCGGGATCGAGGTCTTGCAGCGCGTGGCGGCGATGTTCGCCTGGAAATCGCGGCCCTCGCCCGATCCGGACGCGATGCACGGCAAGCTGGCGATCGGGCGCGGCATTGCCTACATCCATTACAAGCACGCCGAGAATTTCGTCGCGATGGCGATGGAGGTCGCCGTCGATCGTGCGTCGGGTGAGGTGCGCGTGCGGCGCGTCGCCTGCGCGCATGATTGCGGCCTCGTGATCAACCCGGATGCGGTCAAGAACCAGGTCGAGGGCGCCATCGTCCAGACGTTGAGCCGCAGCCTCCACGAAGAAGTCACGTTCGACGACGCTCGCGTGACGAGCGTGGATTGGTCGAGCTACCCGATCCTCACGATGCCCGAGGCGCCGCAGATCGACGTCGACCTGATCGACCGTCCGAACCTGCCCCCGATGGGGGCCGGCGAAGCGGCGGCGACCCCGGTGCCGGCCGCACTCGCCAACGCGATCTTCGATGCGACCGGTGTGCGCTTGAGAACGGTGCCCTTCACGTCCGAGCGCGTGAAGGCGGCCCTGATCGGACATTGAGGTGCGGACCGGGCTTCGTTTCGGCGATACGTCCTCCGATTGACAGCGGTGCGACGCAAATGGACGGGAGCAGGAAAGCGGTACTTGCGACGATCAAATACGCCGCTCTCGCGACTGGCTTCCTCCTGGCCGCAATGGCGCCCGGCCAAAGTGCCGACCAAGCGAGTGCCGCGGATATCGACCGGATGATCAAGCTCGCGGCGGCGGACGAGATCGCGGCCTACAATCAGCTCGGTGTCCTCGAATATTGCAAATCCCTCGGCCATATCGACGGCCACGCCATCGAGAGCCAGAACCGGCTGATCGCGTTTTCCTACGATCAAGGCAGCAAAGTGCCGGCGGACGACAAGGCGTTGGCCGAGCGCGTCGGCCTCTCCGGGATCGCCATCGTCGGCGAAGCGCCGAGCTATGCCGCCGAATCGCTCGCCGACATCGCCTCAAAGGATCGTGGAACCGTCGCCGCGGTCTGTCAGAGTATCGCAAAGACAGTGGACCAAAACGCCGCGTTCATTTTCAGATAGGCGTTTCGGCGGGCAATATCCCCCGCGGACCGCAGTGCGGCAGAACGCGCCCTAATCGCGCCACGCGGGCGGCAGCGGTTCGGCGGGCGCCAACGTCACCTCACCCTTGGGGCACATAATGCGTGCCGAGATCGAGACATGCGCATTCGCCGCAAGCTCGGCGTCGATCTCGAATGCCTCGAAAACCCGCCGGATCTCCTCGGCTTTGGGGTGCACGACCGAGAGGCCCTTGAAGCTGCACGCCGCGTCGAGCCCAGCGGACGGGTGAGGGCTGTCGAGCCAATCGATAAAGAAGGGGATCACGGGGCCGAGGCCGTGGCGCGAGAGGCGCAGCACCTCCCAGCGCAACGTCTCACCCGCGACGGTCTTGCGCGACATGGCGAGGACGCCGCTAGTCCCAATGCCGAGTTGCCGGGCTTTGGGCAGCAGGCGTTCGAGGTTGCGCACGCTGGCGGCCCAGGTGACGAGGCCGGGACGCGCAAGCTTTCCCATCCACTCGGCCGGTGTGTTGCGGACATCCTGTGCCGGGTCGGGTGCGATGATCTCGAGATAGCAGCGCGCACCGAGCGAGACGAGCGCATTGCAGGTACCCCCGCCGGGGTGAACCCCGCCTCGCACCGGGACGCCGCCGAGAAGCTGCGCGATGACCGCGATCCCCTCGTCGAGATCGGCGGCGGCCCAGACAAGGTGGTCGATCGGGTTCATTGCAGCCGGCCTCTCAATTGGCGCCAATTCATCGGCGACGGCGACATCCTAACGGTCTCGTCGCGCGAAAGCGAATAGGGAAGATCGTTCGCCTCATAGCCCATTTG
Source organism: Alphaproteobacteria bacterium (assembly GCA_036521815.1). Taxonomy (GTDB): domain Bacteria; phylum Pseudomonadota; class Alphaproteobacteria; order JACZXZ01; family JACZXZ01; genus DATDHA01. The sequence continues at coordinate 2,403 of DATDHA010000177.1, forward strand.
TGATTGTCCATCCTGTTGATCTGCAACCTTTGCGTCTTATACATTGGTCGGCGGCGGCTACCGAAAAATAATTCGGAGAGCGTATGAGGAAGTTTGCAAACCGGTTTTTCAAATCGCCGAGGCGCTCGTACGCTCTGACCGAGATCTGCGCAATTCTCGCGTTCGGCGGAGCGGTGGTGGCCTTCGATCAAGACCACAGCGACTTTCCCGCCTACCTTCGGCCTTTCGCGACCGTGGCTTTCATCGTCGGTCTCGGGGGTAT
>DATDHA010000178.1:0-2683 GCA_036521815.1 Alphaproteobacteria bacterium
GGATAATGGAAAACATTGAGCCGCTTGTCGCCGCCGATGCGCCGGTTCTCGAGGTCGAGCGTCCGCGACAGCCGCGCCGACCAGGGGTGGGAGCGGACATAGAGCTCGGGGCTGACGCCGAAGCGCTGCAAGAGATCGAGCACCACCTCGGCGTGGGCGAATTTCTCCGCGACGATGCGTGCTGCGATGCTCCGCTCCTTTAGGCCGGGTGCTAGATTGATGAGGTCGGCGAATCCGGCCGCACCGGCCATCTCGGAATCGACGAAAACGACCATGAGACGCATGAGTTCGGCACGGTAGCCGGCCGGCAGATCGTCCGAGCCGCCAAGCTTCTCGCCCTTTGCGATGCGGGCGATGAGTGCGATGAGTGCCGCGTCATCCGTCGCCATGTGCCTCCTCCTTGAGGGCCCTCGGCCTCAGACCTACTGTATCCCGCGTGGGCCAAGTGTGGTGGATTTGAAGTTCCTAACATTTTGGTGGCATCCGCGTTTAGGAACTTCAAATCCGAATACCACACTAGATACAACATATTACTAGTGTGGCTTTGAATCTGAAATTCGCTTACGGTCCCGCACCCAGATGTGGCGAATTTCGGACAGCCACACTAGCGTTGAACAGGTTCGCCGAACGCGCCCTCGACGCTCTTTCTCGCATGCGCGTAAGCCGCGCCCGCGGAAAGATGATACATTGCGCGGCCGGAAATTACAGGCTCAGTATCGAATTCGCCGGCTTCGATCGTCCGGCGAGGGAAGGTGCTGATTGCGGGTCGCGACGATGGCCCTTCGTGGCAGAGAGAGGCCGCGGCGGAGAAAGGTTGCGGTATAGAAAGGTCTGACTTCGTCCCATGGCGGATATCCTCATTCTTGTCGGCACGGAATCCGGCAATGCCCAGATGGTCGCCGATCTTTTGCAGGAGGAGTTCGGCAAGGACGGCCACAAGATCGAGGTCATGAGTCGCGGGGACGCCCGTGACGCCAGGCTCGACGAGCGTTCGGTCGTGCTCATTTGCTGCTCGACCCACGGCGAGGGCGAGCTGCCCGAAAATATTCGCCCGTTCCACGACACGCTCGCGGTGGAGAAGCCATCGCTCAACCATATTCGCTATGGCGTGATCGCACTCGGCGACCAGACCTATCGCGAGACGTTTTGCCGGGGCGGCAAGACGATGGACGCCCTCTTCGCCGGGCTTGGCGCCGAGCGCCTGGGGGATCGGCTCGAGATCGATGCCTGCACGCAGCCCCTGCCGGACGAGGAAGCGCTCGACTGGGCACGGGAGTGGCTGAGCCTGCTATAGTCAGGCTCGTCACCGGAACGGAGGAGAACCGAGATGGTCCGCGTCTTCGCGATCGACGGTGTGACGCCTTACGTCCACCCGGAAGCCTATGTGCATCCGACGGCGTCGCTTATCGGCGACGTGATCGTCGAGGCTTGCTGCTATGTGGGGCCGGGTGCGAGCCTCAGAGGCGATTTCGGCCGGCTCGTCATGCGGCGCGGAAGCAACCTTCAGGACAATTGCATCGTGCATGGCTTTCCGCGCACGGAGACCGAGATCGGAGAAGACGGACATATCGGACATGGCGCTGTGATCCACGGCAGCAAGATCGGCCGCAACGCGCTTGTGGGCATGAGTGCGGTGATCATGGACGGTGCCCGGGTCGGGGAAGACGCGATCGTCGCGGCCTTGAGCTTCGTGAAGGCGGGATTCGAGGTGCCGGCGGGCACGCTCGTCGCCGGCATACCAGCGAAGGTCCTGCGTCCGCTGACCGAGAAGGAAAAGGCGTGGAAGATCGAAGGTACGCGCGAATACCAGGAGCTTGCCGTGCGCAGCTTGAGCACCATGACGGCAACGGACGCACTCTCAACCCTCGATGACGCTCGCCTCGCCCAGCACACCAAGGGCGAAACGGCGGTCGAACCACTCTACCTCGTGAAAAGGAAATAGGCCCGCCCCCACCCGCTCGCTGGCGCTCGCGACCCCCCCCCCTCAGGTGGGGAGGTAAAATTGCACGGCGCAAAAAGCCCTCGCCCCCTTGAGGGGGAGGGTTGGGAGGGGGGCTTATCTATTCGTCCTAGGGAACGGGGTGGCCGTGCAGCTTCATGAGGTATCGGTAGGGATCGCTCGTATAGACAGCCCCGCCCGAGACGAGGAGTACTGCACCCGAGACCCAGCCCGCTTCGTCCGAGGACAAATAGAGGGCGGCCGAGGCGATATCCTCCGGCTTGCCGAGGCGACCCATGGGATAAAAGCTGCTGCGCTGGCGCTGCATCTCCTCGGTCGGGAACCACGGCATGGTGAGCGGCGTTACGATGACCGCCGGTGCGATCGCGTTGACGCGGATCCGGTATTGGCCGAGCTCGACGGCCATGGTCTCGGTCAAGCTGTTGAGTGCCGCTTTGCACGCGGCATAGATGCCTTCGCCGCCGGGGGCTGCATAAAAGCTGTCGATCGAGCTCATGAAGAGGATGCACCCACCTCGCCCGCTCGCGCGCATCGCGCGCGCGCCGACCTGCGCCCCCAGCACCTGCGCCGTGACGTTCAACCGCAGCATCGCATCGAGCGTGCGCTCCTTCATGTCGATCATATCGGTCATCTCGTCGGGGCCGGGCGTGAAACCGCCGGCGTTGTTCACCCAGACGTCGATGCCGCCGAAACGCTCGATTGCGGCCTCTCCCAGCCTCTTGA
>DATDHA010000179.1:0-5933 GCA_036521815.1 Alphaproteobacteria bacterium
GTGCCATCGGGGTCGAGACGCTCGACCGCCTCGAATATCCGGTCGGAACCCGTGCGGTGGTCGGGACGGGTCAGTATCGCGCGCCCGCCCGCTTTTTCGATCGCGTCGACGATCTCCCGCTCCGCCGCCGCGACCACGACAGGTGCGGTGTCCGATTCAACCGCCCGCCGCCAGACGTGCACGATCATGGGCTCGCCCGCGATGTCCGCAAGCGGCTTGCTCGGCAGCCGGGTCGAGGTGAGCCTAGCCGGGATCAGGATGATGGGGTTTCGGGGCATTGCCGGGGCTTGCCTGTGCATCGGGATCGGCTCATCGCGCGCTGTGATTTTCGGGCGCGGTTTCAGCGCTAAACGGCGGATTCGATTGCGACATTTTGCCGCGCCTCGCGTTCAGGCAAGAGCCCCCGGAACATATAACGGTTGCCTGCGGAGCGAAATCGATTTATCGACAGTGCCCACGCTCCGGATATGCCGAGGGATGCCGCGTCGAGGTGCCGGTCGAGCGCTTTGTTGGCGTTTTGCCCATGCGGGCGATGCCAACTCGGCGTAAGAATGCAAGGCGGATTGGCTGGGGGAACCCATGGATTCGTTCGAGTTCAATAAAATCGCCGGTTCGGTGCTGATGACCTTGCTCATCGTGACCGTGATCGGCCACATCGGCAACATTCTGGTCCCCGAACCCGCGGAAGGTGCGAAATCCGTCCTTGCGGCCCCCGAGGGTGCAAGCGCTGCCCCGACGCAGGAAGCGAACGCGCCCGCGGCCATTCCGCCGATCGAACCCTTGCTCGCCAAGGCGAACCCGGCGGCAGGCGAGAAGACTGCCAAGGTCTGCCAGACCTGCCATAATTTCGCGGAAGGCAAGGGTCCCAAGATCGGCCCGGACCTTTATGGAGTGGTGGGCGCCAAGGTGGCGCGGAGCGAGAATTTCCAATATTCGGACGGGCTCAAGAAACTTGGCGGCGAATGGACGTTCGATCAGCTCAACAAATGGCTTTCCGGACCGAGCAAGCTCGTACCCGGCACCAAGATGACATTTGCCGGCATCAAGAACGACCAGGAACGCGCGGACGTCATCGCGTACCTCAATACGCTCAGCGACAAGCCATTGCCGCTACCCCAGTAAATCCCGTGGCCGCGAAAAACAAACTCGCCGCCGCGCGCGCGGGGTGCGCCAAGAGCCTTCGCAACGCTCACGCGTTCCGCGGCCCTTCAGCGCCATGAAGCGGGCGGATCTCGATCGTTTCGCGAGCCTCGCCGAGCGTCTTGCGGACGAAAGTGGCGCCATCGTGAAGCAATACTTCCGCACGGCAATCACGGTCGACGACAAGGCGGATTCCTCGCCCGTCACGATTGCGGACCGAGAGTCCGAATCGGCGATGCGGGCGCTCATCGAGGCAACCTTCCCCGATCACGGTGTTGTCGGCGAGGAGCTTGCGCCGACGCGGCCCGACGCTCCTTATGTGTGGGTGCTCGATCCGATCGACGGCACCAAGTCCTTTGTGACGGGAAAGCCGCTTTACGGCACGCTCATCGCCCTTCTTCACGAAGGACAGCCGATCCTCGGGATCATCAACCATCCGTCGTTGCAAGAGCGATGGACCGGCATCAAGGGCCGCCCGACGCTTTTCAACGGCAGGCCCGCCAAGACGCGCGCGTGCGAAAACCTCGCCAAAGCCGTGGTCTACACCACGTCGCCCTACATGTTCGCGAACGCGAGCGACGCGGCAGCTTACGAGCGGGTACGCAAGGCGGTCAAATTCGCCATGTTCGGCGGCGACTGTTTCGCTTATGCCCAGGTCGCGAGCGGGTGGGCCGATCTCGTCATCGAAAGCGGGCTCAAGCCGTTCGATTTCTGCGCCCTTGTCCCGGTGCTCGAAGGTGCGGGCGGCTTCATCACCGATTGGCAAAACCGTCCGCTGAGCCTCCAATCCGATGGCCGGATCGTCGCCGCGGGCGACCGCCGCAGCCATCTCGCGGCCCTCGCCTGCCTCGCCGGCTAAGCCCGGGGCAAGCGAGCATTTGCCAGGTTGAGGCGTCCTGATCTCCTTGGGCTTGATGAGATGGGGGGAAACCCCCATTCTCAGGGGGCTGCCGAACCCGAATCGTGAGACCCAGTTCATCGTGAGGCCAAGTTTATGAGGCAAAATATGCGCCCTCTCGCCGCCGCGGTGCTTTCGCTCGCCATGCTCTCGATCGCGCCGATGGCTGCGGCGGCCGATGACGTCGAGTCCGGTCCCTCGATCGCGATGTATGGCGACACCAAATACAAGCCGGGCTTCACGCATTTCGACTATGTCAATCCGGACGCCCCCAAGGGTGGCGAGGTGCGCACCGCTGCGTTCGGCACGTTCGACAGCCTGAACCCATTCATTCTCAAGGGGAATCCCGCTGGCGTGCCGGTCGATCGGTTGGCCGTGGGAAGTTCGGACGAGCCTGAAAGCCAGTATGGCCTCATCGCCGAGACGATCGAGGTGCCCAAGGACCGCTCTTGGGTCGCCTACACGATCAGGCCCGAGGCGCGCTTCAACGATGGCTCGCCGATCACGGCGGACGACGTCGTCTGGACGTTCGATACACTGAAGGCGAAAGGCCATCCGCGCTATCGAATCTATTACCAGAGCGTCTTGAAGGCGGAGAAGATCGGCGAGCGCAAGGTGAAGTTCACGTTCGCTCCCGGCGAGAACCGCGAGTTGCCGCTCATCGTGGGCGAGCTGCCGGTATTGTCCAAGAAGTATTACGAGACCCACGAATTCGACAAGACCACGCTCGAGGCCCCCCTCGTCAGCAGCCCCTATATCGTGACGTCGGTCGAGCCGGGCCGCTCGGTCACGCTCGAGCGGAACAAGGATTATTGGGCGAAGGACCTTCCCGTCAACAAAGGGCGTTACAACTTCGACCGCATCCGCACCGACTATTATCTCGACGAGAACGTCATGCTCGAGGCCTTCAAGGCGGGCAAATACGACTTCCGCGACGAGAACAATTCCAAGCTCTGGGCGACCGGGTACGATGTGCCGGCGCTGCGCGACGGACGCATCAAGAAGGTCGAGATACCGAACGAGCAAGACCAGGGGATGCAGGGCTTCGCCTACAACATCCGCCGCGATCTGTTTACGGATCCGCGCGTGCGCGACGCACTCGCCTACGCCTTCGATTTCGAGTGGAGCAACAAGACCCTCTTCTACAATCAGTACACGCGCTCGGAGAGCTATTTTTCGAACTCTGAGCTTGCCTCGAGCGGCCTGCCGAGCCCGGAAGAGCTCAAGGTCCTCGAGCCGCTCAGGGCGGAAATTCCGCCCGAAGTCTTCACCAAGCAATATCAGGCGCCCAAGACCGACGGCTCCGGCAATATCCGCGCCAATCTCGCGATCGGACTGAAGCTCCTCGAGGACGCCGGCTGGACGATCAAGGATGGCAAATTGACGAACGCGAAGGGCGAACTCTTCACATTCGAGATCCTTCTCGTCGAGCCCGCCTTCGAGCGCATCACCCAACCCTTCGTCCAGAACTTGAAGCGCCTCGGCATCGACGCCCGTATTCGCACCGTCGACACCTCGCAATATAAATACCGCCTTGACCATTTCGATTTCGACATGACGGTCGCGGCGTTTCCGCAGTCGCTTTCGCCCGGCAACGAGCAGCGCCAATTCTGGGGCTCTGAATTCGCGGACGAGCCCGGCAGCGATAATCTCATCGGAATCAAGGACAAGGCGATCGACAATCTGGTCGAGCAAGTCATTGCGGCACCCGATCGCGAGAGCCTCGTGACCCGCGTTCACGCCCTCGACCGGGTCCTGCTCTGGAACCATTTCCTCATCCCGCACTATCACATTAGCTATTTCCGCGTCGCATATTGGGACAAGTTCGGCCAGCCGAAAATCACGCCGAAATACGATGTCGGCTTCGACAACTGGTGGGTCGATACGGCGAAGGCGGCGGCCCTCACGCAGTAGCAAGCCGGCAACCGGGAGCCGCGCGCCGAGGAGCGCTTCGCGATCGATGCTTGCCTATATCGTCCGACGCCTCTTGCTGATCATTCCGACCCTGTTCGGGATCATGGTCATCAATTTCCTTGTGATCCAGTTGGCACCGGGCGGACCAATCGAGCAGATCATCGCCCAGGTCAAGGGCCAGGCGGTGAGTTCCACGGCACGGTTTTCCGGTGCCGGGGGCGAGACCGTCGGCACCGTCGCCCCGTCGCCCTCGGCCAGCGGCAATTATCGCGGCGCGCGCGGCATCGATCCGGCACTCATCAAGGAGCTTGAGCGGCAGTTCGGTTTCGATAAGCCGCTTTGGGAACGCTTCGTCCTGATGATGGGAAAGTATCTCCGCTTCGATTTCGGCAAGAGCTTCTACAGCGACAATCGCGTGGTCGATCTCGTCATTTCGAAAATGCCGGTATCGGTTTCCCTCGGCCTATGGTCGACGCTCATCATCTATCTGATCTCGATCCCGCTCGGCATCAAGAAGGCGATCAAGGACGGTGAGCCGTTCGATCTTTGGACGAGTGCCGTGATCGTCGTGGGCTACGCGATCCCGAGCTTCCTCTTCGCAATCCTGCTCATCGTGCTCTTTGCCGGCGGAAGCTTCCTCGACTGGTTCCCGCTCCGCGGCCTCGTTTCCGAGAACTGGGACGAGCTCAATCTCTTCCACAAGATCGTCGATTATTTCTGGCACATGGCCCTGCCGATCGCCTCGCTGGTGATCGGCGGCTTCGCCACGCTCACGATCCTCACGAAGAACTCGTTCCTCGCCGAGATCAACAAGCAGTATGTGCTGACCGCGCGCGCCAAGGGTCTGAGCGAGCGGCGCGTGCTCTATGGCCACGTCTTCCGCAACGCAATGTTGATCGTGATCTCGGGCATACCCGGCGCCTTCATCGGCATACTTTTCACCGGCGCCATGCTCATCGAGGTGATCTTCACGCTCGACGGCATGGGCTTGCTCGGCTACCAGTCGGCGATCGGGCGCGACTATCCCGTGATGTTCGGGAACCTCTATTTCTTCACGCTGCTCGGCCTCCTCACCAACCTGATTGGCGACCTCACCTATACGCTCGTCGATCCGCGCATCGATTTCGAGACAAGGGAGACCTGAGATGGCCGACGAGGTGCGCATTCTCGGGCTTCGAATAGCGCTCTCGCCGATCAATGCGCGGCGGCTCGGCAATTTCCGCACAAATAGGCGCGGCTTCCGCTCGTTCCAAATTCTTCTCGTCGTTTTCGCCCTGACCCTTGTGGCCGAGTTCGTCGCCAACGACCGGCCCCTTCTCGTCTCCTATAACGGTGCTTTCTACGTGCCCGTATTGCGGGACTATCCCGAGACGACTTTCGGCGGCACCTTCCCGACGACGGCGGATTATCGCGATCCGGCGGTGGCGCAACTGATTGCCGAAAAAGGCTGGGCGATCTGGCCGCTCATTCCCTATAGCTACAACACAGTCGGGAACGACCTGACCAGGCCCGCACCCTCCGCACCCGACCTCAGGCACTGGCTCGGCACCGACGATCAGGCGCGCGACGTGCTGGCCCGGCTCATTTACGGCTTCCGTATCTCGGTCCTGTTCGGCCTTGTGCTTACGGTCCTGAGCTCGGTCATCGGTGTGCTCGCAGGACTCGTCCAAGGTTATTTCGGCGGCAAGGTCGATCTCCTTGGCCAGCGCTTCATCGAGATTTGGGGCGGGCTTCCCACGCTCTATATCCTGATCATCCTCTCAAGCATCATTCAGCCCAATTTCTGGTGGCTTCTCGGGATCATGCTGCTGTTCAGCTGGACCTCGCTCCAGGGACTCGTGCGGGCGGAATCCCTGCGCGCGCGCAATTTCACCTACGTCAAGGCCGCGCGCGCGATGGGGGCGACCCACTGGACGATCATGACGCGCCACGTGATGCCGAACGCGCTGGTCTCGACCCTCACCTTCATGCCGTTCATCCT
>DATDHA010000180.1:0-2200 GCA_036521815.1 Alphaproteobacteria bacterium
GGCGGCGGCATCCGGGACATGGCGACGATCGACGCCTGGTTTGCCGCCGGCGTGCGCCGCGTCATCCTGGGCACGGCGGCACTGCGCAAGCCGGCACTCGTGCGCGAGGCGTGCAATGCCTATCCCGGGCGCGTCGCGGTCGGCGTCGATGCGCGCGGGGGCAAGGTCGCGGTGGAAGGCTGGGCCGAAACCTCGGATATGGCGGCCGAGGACCTCGCGCTCGCGTTCGAGGATGCGGGCGTTGCGGCGATCGTTTATACGGACATCGATCGCGACGGCGCCCTCGAGGGGCCGAATGTCGCGGCGACCGCGGCACTCGCGCGCGCGATCACCACACCGGTCATCGCCTCGGGAGGTGTTTCCTCGCTCGACGATCTCGCCGCGATCAAAGCCCACGAGGCGGACGGCATCGTCGGTGCCATCGCCGGGCGTGCACTCTATGACGGCCGTCTCGACCTCGCCGCGGCTTTGCGGCTCTGTGCGGAGTGAACGCGATGCTCAAGGTCCGCATCATCCCCTGCCTTGACGTGAAGGATGGGCGCGTGGTCAAGGGCGTCAATTTCGTCGGCTTGCGCGACGCGGGGGACCCCGTAGAGCAGGCGCGCCTCTACGACCACGAGGGTGCGGACGAGCTCGCCTTCCTCGATATCACGGCGAGCCATGAGAACCGGGACACCCTTTATGACGCCGTCAAGGCGACGGCCGAGCAATGCTTCATGCCGCTCACCGTCGGCGGCGGGGTGCGTGTCATCGAAGACATCCGCAAGCTCCTGCTTGCCGGGGCCGACAAGGCGTCGATCAACACCGCGGCGGTCAACCGACCCGAGTTCGTCCAGGAAGCGGCGACCAAGTTCGGCAGCCAGTGCATCGTCGTCGCGATCGATGCCAAGTGCGTGGCCCCCGGCCGGTTCGAGGTCGTCACCCATGGCGGGCGCAAGGAGACGGGGATCGAGGCGGTCGGTTGGGCCCGGCGCATGGTCGATCATGGTGCCGGCGAAATCCTCCTCACTTCGATAGACCGGGACGGCACGCGCCAGGGCTTCGACATCGCACTCACGCGCGCGGTCTCGGACGCGGTCAGCGTGCCTGTGATCGCTTCGGGTGGTGTCGGCACGCTTGACCACCTCGTCGCTGGCGTGGTCGAGGGCCATGCCTCGGCCGTGCTCGCGGCCTCGATTTTCCATTTCGGCGAATTCACCATTCGCGAGGCCAAGGCGGCGCTTGCATGCCGTGGAATTCCGGTGCGCGAAGCGCTGGCCGGAGCCAGCTAGGCATATCCCGCGCGTAGGGCTTCGTTGGCGTCGCCGCCTCGTGACGTGACCGCGCCTGCGAAATCTGCTAGGCAAGATGACCGGCGGGCTTTGGCGGGCGGGCATGGCACGGCGACATGAGGTGACGACGATGAGAGGCGCCGCCGACTATACGATACTCGCGCGTCTTTTTGCGCTCATCGAGAGCCGCAAGGGTGCCGACCCGTCGGTGTCGCGCACGGCCCTTCTGTTCCATCGCGGCGTGGCCAAGATCGCCCAGAAGGTCGGCGAAGAAGCGGTCGAAACGGCGATCGCCGCGGTCGAGGCCAAACCTGTCGAGGTGGTAAGCGAGAGTGCCGACCTTCTCTATCATCTCCTCGTCCTCTGGTCGGCAATGGGGTTGAAGCCCGAGGATGTATTCGCCGAGTTGGCGCGGCGCGAGGGTACGTCCGGCATTGAGGAGAAAAGTGCCCGGGTCAACAAGGCATAGCGAGATAAACGCTCATGGAATACGACAGCAACAACATCTTTGCCCGCGTCCTCCGCGGCGAGATTCCGTGCAAGAAGGTTTATGAGGACGAGCACGTGCTGGCCTTCCATGACATCAGGCCGCAGACGCCGACGCACATCCTGGTGATTCCGAAGGGTGCTTATGTCAGCCACGCCGATTTCTCCGCCAAGGCGAGCGACGTCGAGATTGCGGCGCTTTTCCGCGCCGTGGGCGCCATCGCGCGAGAGCATGGCCTGGACGAGAGCGGCTACCGCATCCTCGCCAACAACGGCGGGGACGCGAACCAGGAGGTTCCGCACCTCCACATCCATATTTTCGGCGGCCGGCCACTCGGCCGCATGATCGGTTCGGCGGCGAAATGACATTCGCTCACCGTGCACAGGAAGGTCCTCATATGCAAAAATGATATTATGCGACCTGCCGAGCAACCGCTTGACCC
>DATDHA010000181.1:0-7766 GCA_036521815.1 Alphaproteobacteria bacterium
GGCCAGGCCGGGCTCGGCGTTATCCGCTCCTCGCCTTCGGCGATCGCGTCGAGGTGCGCCGTGATACGCACCACGCCGCCGAGGTGAAATCTGAGCAGGGCGCCGATCGCAGCCGCACTCGCAAGCAATGCGAGGAAGGCCGTCCATCCGTCGAGTCGGCCGAGCACCACGAGCGCGGCCAACGTAAGACCGAACGGCAGCGTGAGCCAGGCCGCGGTGGCGAGGATCGGGCGCAATGGCATCGGTTCCCTCCGCATGGCGGACACTTTCGGTCAATCGCGCTGTCCTTTCAAGACAAGCGCTGGCCGAAGGTGCTCGCAAGCCCATGGCGCGTCATAGCCGCCCCGGCGGGCCCCGTGCTATGGTGACGCCGTCCCTATCCGCCCTGGAAATCGACTGTGCGAGCGGAATTCCAACCTTGTCGTCCCGAATAGAGCCACGCCAAGACATCGCCGCGCCAGCGGCGGCCCCCAAGGACGCGCCGCTCGAAAATGCGTCGCCCATGATGGCCCAGTATCTCGAGGTCAAGCGCGCCCATCCGGACTGCCTGCTGTTCTACCGCATGGGCGACTTCTACGAACTCTTCTTCGAGGATGCGGTCCGCGCTTCCAAGGCGCTCGACATCACGCTGACGCGGCGCGGCAAGCACGACGGCGAAGATATCCCCATGTGCGGCGTTCCCGTGCATGCCGCCGACGCCTATCTCTCGCGCCTCATCCGTGAAGGGTTCCGGGTTGCGGTGTGCGAGCAAGTGGAAGACCCGACGGCGGCAAGACGGCGTGGGAGCAAGGCCGTCGTGCGGCGCGAGGTGACCCGGATCGTGACCCCCGGCACGCTCACCGAAGACACGCTTCTCGACGCCCGCCGCCACAACTACCTCGCGGCCCTCGCCGAGGCGGGCAGCACACTCGGGCTCGCCTGGCTCGACATGTCGACGGGCGATTTTCATGTCCAGATCGCCGAGCATCAAACGATCTCGGCCGCCATCGCGCGGCTCGACCCCGGCGAGCTGATTGTTCCCGACAGGTTGCTCGCACGGCCCGAGATTGCAGGGCTGCTCGGCGATTGGAACGCAGTACTCACGCCGCAACCCTCCGTGCGGTTCGATAGCGAGAGTGGGCGCCGCCGGCTCGAATCCTATTTTCGCGTTGCAGCACTCGATGCATTCGGCAACTTCACACGCGCGGAACTCGCCGCGGCGGGTGCAATGCTCGAATACGTGGAGCTTACCCAGAAGGGCAAGCTCCCGCGTCTTGGCGCGCTGCAACAGGTACGCGCGGGTTCCGTCCTCGAAATCGATCCGGCGACCCGGCGCAACCTCGAACTCATGCAAACCCTTTCGGGCGAGCGTCGCGGCAGCCTGCTCGCCGCGATCGACCGCACGGTCACGGCCGCCGGTGCGCGCCTCTTGGCGGCACACCTGGCGGCACCGCTCACCGATCCGCAAACGATCGATCGGCGCCTCGACATGGTGCAGTTCTTCGCGACCGACGAGCGCCTCCAGGAGAACGCCCGCGCGATCCTCAAGCGGGCACCCGATCTGGAGCGCGCCCTGTCGCGCTTGACTCTCGGGCGCGGCGGTCCGCGCGATCTTGCGGCCATCCGCGATGGGCTCAGGGAAGGGACCGCATTGCGCCAGGCACTCCTGGCTCCCGGTCTCGCCGAGCCGCCGTCGGGCGTTCGCGCGTGCTCGGTGGAACTCGGCGGAGATGCGGAGATCGTCGGCCGGCTTGGCCAAGCGCTTGCCGCCGACTTGCCGCTCCTCGCGCGCGAGGGCGGTTTCGTTGCGCCCGACTATCACCCCGCACTCGACGAGCAGCGGGCACTCCGCGACGAGAGCCGGCGTCTCGTGGCGGCCCTCGAGGCGCGCTACCGCGCGGACACGAGCGTCGCTTCGCTCAAGATCCGCCACAACAATGTGCTCGGCTATTATATCGAAGTGACGCCCACCCATGCGGAGAGGATGCCCTCCGGTGCGAGTGGCGCCTTCATCCACCGCCAGACGCTGGCAAGTGCCGTGCGCTACACCACCATCGAGCTCGCCGAGCTCGAAGAAAAAATCGGCCGTGCCGGCGACCGGGCGCTTGCGCTCGAACTCGAACTCTTCGACGCACTCGCCGCCGAGGTTCTCGCCCGGGCGGAGGAGATTGCACGCGCCGCGCGCGCGATGGCGGCCCTCGACGTGGCGGCGTCGCTCGCGGCACTCGCGATCGAGCAGCGCTTTGCGCGGCCCGTGGTGGACGCAAGCCTTGACTTCGAGATCAAGGGCGGGCGTCATCCCGTCGTCGAATCCGCACTCGCGGCGCAGAGCGCAAGTGCTTTCGTGGCGAACGATTGCGATCTCGCACCCGAGCGGCGTCTCTGGCTCGTGACCGGCCCCAACATGGCGGGCAAGAGCACCTTTCTCCGGCAGAACGCGCTCATTGCCATCTTGGCGCAGATCGGGTCCTACGTGCCCGCCGAATCGGCGCATGTCGGCGTCGTCGATCGGCTTTTCAGCCGCGTAGGTGCGGCCGACGACCTAGCGCGCGGGCGCTCGACCTTCATGGTCGAGATGGTCGAGGCGGGGGCCATCCTAAATCAATCGGGCGAGCGGGCCCTTGTCATTCTCGACGAGATCGGACGCGGGACCGCGACATTCGACGGTCTTTCGATCGCATGGGCGACACTCGAGCACCTTCACGACGTCAATCGCTGCCGCGCAATGTTTGCGACACATTATCACGAGCTGACGGCACTTGCGGCGAAGCTTCCGGCCCTTGCCTGCTACACCATGCGAGTGAAGGAGTGGCATGGCGACGTGATATTCCTCCATGAGGTGACGCCGGGTGCCGCCGACCGCTCCTACGGCATCCATGTGGCACAGTTGGCCGGGCTGCCCGCGGCCGTGATCGCGCGCGCGGAGCAGGTGCTCGCGACCCTGGAGAAGGGCGAGCAGGCAGGCGCCCTCGCAACACTCGCGGACGATCTTCCCCTTTTCAGCATGGCTCAGGCGAGGCCTGCGGCACGCTCTCGGACAGGCCCGTCGCCGATCGAAGAATCGCTCGCGACGATGCATCCCGACGAACTGACGCCCAAGGCGGCACTCGAGCTGCTCTATCGGCTCAAGGGCATGCTCGGGAGCGATTGACGCGCCCCGCTCAGGGTGCTGGGGCCGGAAGCGCGAAATGCGACGTCTCGCCATTCGAGTCGAGAAGCTCGATCGCAATCTTCCATTTCTTCACGTCCGCGCGATAGGCCGCCGGATCCGGGAGCATGATGCGCGCCCGCGTCGTCGTCTTCGACGGCACACCGGTGTCACGAATGCCGAGCGGCCTGTTGTCGAACCCGCGTCCGATGTCGCCATGCAGACCGCCATGCAGGTTGCCATCGAGGCCGGACGAACCGCCGAATACGCCGATCACGAACGTTCCGGGCGGCACATCGGTGCTGTAGCCGAAATTGCGGTCGACGGCGCGGGTGAGCGGGGCTGATGGGATGCGGGCACCGTTCGGCCCGACCAATTCGACGCTCTCGACACGGTAGCGGCTTGTCGCATCGATGAACTCGACGGCGATGACATCGTCCTGAAGTGTGGCATGCCAATCGAGGCTCGGCTCGGCGAGCGTCGACGCGGGCGACCCGTCGGCGAGAGCAATCGGTGCTTCCGCCTCGGGCGCGCCCGTCAAAAAGGCGGGGTTGGGTGGCGGGGGTGCGACCTCCAGCACGGCATCCGCACGTGGCCCGTCCTGGGGCGGCAATGGCGCGTCGGCACGCGGCAAGGCTGGGCGTTCGAAAATTTTCTCCTCCCACTCGCAGGCCGAGAGCAGGGCCAGAAGCAGAAGGGCACACAGGCGATTCATGGCGACAAAGCTAACACCGGCATGCCGCAGCGGCCAACGCAACTCTCTGCGAGTGGGCGCATTTTTCCGCCACCCCCGGTCACGCGCCTCGATCTCGGGGCGTAAACGCCTGTTTTCCCGGGGCGCAAGCGCCTAGTCCTGCCGTTATTGGCTATGGATGCTTATATTTTCCCGGTCCAAACTGTGGCAAAGTGGGATCGCCCCGCAGCGTGCCCGAGTGATCGAGGTCCAAGGCCAAAGGCTCGATGTCCGCCGTCGCCAGTCCACGCCTGATCGTCAATCGACGCGACCTCACGGTCGAGCTCGATGGCCTGGCCGGGCGTGGGGGGGATTTGGCCCAACTGCGCCCCCAGATTCTGGGCGTTTTCCGCAAGACCCTCGAAAATGGGCGCCGGGAAATCCGCGAGCGCTTTGCACACCATCTCCTGGGCACCGATGCCGTGCGAAGCCTCAGCTACCTCATGGACCAGCTCGTGCGCGCGATCCACGAGTTTGCAAGCACCAAGGTCTTCCCGCTCGCCAACCCAACCGCGGGCGAGCATATGGCGCTCGCCGCCGTGGGCGGCTACGGGCGCGGGGAGCTCGCACCCTTTTCCGACGTCGATCTGCTTTTTATCCTCGCCTACAAATCCACACCCAACACGGAGCAGGTCGTCGAGTGGATGCTCTACATGCTGTGGGACCTCGGCCTCAAGGTGGGGCACGCGACGCGCTCGATCGACGAGAGCATCCGCCAGGCAAAGGCCGACATCACGATCCGCACGGCACTGCTTGAGGCGCGCTACGTCTCGGGCGACGATAAACTGTTCGCGGCGTTCAAGAAGCGCTATGCCGACGACGTGATCGCCGGCAACGGCATGACCTTCGTCGAGGCGAAGCTCAAGGAGCGCGATCAGCGCCATCAACGCATGGGGGATTCGCGCTACGTCGTCGAGCCGAACATCAAGGAAGGCAAAGGCGGGCTGCGCGACCTTCACACGCTTTTCTGGATTGCGAAGTTCCTCTACCGCGTCGACGACGTGCACCAGCTCGTCGAAAAAGGCGTGCTCACGGAGGAAGAATATGTCGCCTTCGCCAAGGCGCAGGATTTCCTCTGGACGCTACGCTGCGTGCTCCACTGGACCACGGGTCGGGCGGAGGAGCGGTTGACGTTCGACGTGCAGCCCGAAATCGCGCGCCAGATGGGCTATACCCAGCACGCCGGCACCCAGCGCGTCGAGCGCTTGATGAAGCACTATTATCTCGTCGCCAAGGACGTCGGAGATTTGACCCGCATTTTCTGTGCTGCCATCGAGGCCGAGCAGAAGCGCATCCCGCGCTTCTCGCTCGCGGGTCTATTGCGGCGCAAGCGCGACGTGGAGGGCTTCCGGCTCGAAGGGGATCGCCTGACGGTGGCTGACGCGAACCTGTTCCAGGAGAAACCGGTCAAGCTTCTGGGTCTCTTCCACGTCGCACAGCAGCACGGGCTCGACATTCATCCGAATGCGCTGCGCGCGGTGCGCCGCTCCCTCCGCCTCATCGACAACAAGTTGCGCGAAGATGCGGAAGCGAACCGTCTGTTCCTCGAAATGCTGACCTCCCCCAACGATCCCGAGACGACGCTCAAGCGCCTCAACGAAGCGGGTGTCTTCGGGCGGTTCATCCAGGATTTCGGGCGTGTCGTGGCGCAGATGCAATACGACATGTACCACGCCTATACCGTCGACGAGCATACCATCCGCGCGATCGGCCTGCTCCACGGAATCGAGCAGGGCCGACACAAGGAAGAGCATCCGCTCTCGAGCGAGATCGTGCACAAGATCATCTCGCGCCGGGTGCTTTATCTCGCCGTCCTTCTGCACGACATCGCCAAGGGCCGGGCTGGCGATCATTCCGAGCTCGGCGCCGAGATCGCCCACAAGCTTTGTCCGCGCCTTGGGCTTTCCCCGGACGAGACCGAAACGGTGGCCTGGCTCGTGCGCTATCACCTCTCCATGAGCAACACGGCGCAAAAGCGCGACATCGGCGACCCGAAGACGATCACGGACTTCGCTTCGCTCGTGCAATCGCCGGAGCGCCTGCGTCTTCTTCTCGTGCTCACGGTCGTCGACATGCGCGCGACCGGCCCCAAGGTATTCAACGCCTGGAAGGCGGCGCTCCTGCGCGATCTTTATTACAAGACGGAGGAAGTGCTGACCGGCGGGCTCGCGACGCGCGGCGACGCCGCACGCATCAAGCACGCGCTTGAAAACCTGCGCGCTGCGCTTAGCGGATGGAGCGAGGAGGACTTCGCGGCCCACCTCGCCCGGGGGCACGCGAGCTACTGGCTGTCGATGGACATCGACACGCTCGCGCGCCACGCGGCGATCATTCGCGAGGCGGAGCGCGACCGCGCACCCATCGCGCTCGATTGGCGCGTCGATAGCTATCGCGGCGTTACCGAGCTTACCGTCTACACGGCGGATCATGCCGGCCTGTTCGCGAAGATCGCGGGTGCGATCGCGATCGCCGGCGGGAACATTGTCGACGCGCGCATCTTCACGCTTGCGAGCGGCATGGCGCTCGACAGCTTCTCGGTGCAAGACATGGCGGGGGGCGCCTTCGACCGCTCCGACAAGCTCGCGAAGCTATCCGCCACGATCGAGCGCAGCCTGGCCGGCCGGCTGTGGCCCGACGAAGTCGCCGCCGTGCGGCGCAATCAGCCGAACCGCATGGACGTCTTCGACGTCCCGCCGCGCGTGCTCATCGACGACAAGGCGAGTGCCACGCACACGGTGATCGAAGTCAATGGCCGCGATCGCCCAGGCCTGCTCTATGCGCTGACGCGCGCCGTGACCGAGCTCAACCTCCAGATATCGTCCGCCAAGATCTCGACTTACGGCGAGCGCGTGGTCGACGTCTTTTACGTGAAAGACGTTTTCGGTCTGAAGGTCGAGCATGAGTCGAAGCTCCGGAAAATCCGCGAGCTTCTCATGGACGCCCTGAAGGAAAAGCCAGCGTTGGAGGAGCCGTCCAAATCCCGCCGGCCCGTGGCGACGTGATCAAATGGCTCGGCGGCCCGACCTGACGCCGCGCAGGACCCGCTCGCGGCGTGGGCGCGCGGGCTTGGTGCCGCGGCCGGGCGGCCCGGCGGTCGCCGCGAGGGCCTGTCCCCAATCGGAAATCGCGCGCTCGACCTGACGGAAGCGGCGTCCGGTGTCGGTCAAGGCATATTCGACCCGAACGGGCGGGCCGGGCGAGACATGCCGGACCACGAGCCCGCGCGCTTCAAGCTCCTTGAGCCGGCTCGACAACATACGGTCGCCCATTGCGGTCAGGCGCTCGCGCAGCTCGCTGAAGCGCAAGGCGGGGCGCTCCTCGAGCGTTGCGATGATCAGCCCGTTCCACGGACGTGCGAGGATTTCCATCGCCGCCTGAAAATGCGGGCAGAGATGGTCGTATCGGTGCTGCCTGAGAGCCATTCTCGCCCCTCGATTGCACGGTCAGTATGCGGATTGCATGCCCGAAAGAAAAGCGCTTGACTTGCCGCCCGCTGGTTTATATCTGAAAGCATGTCGCTATAAAAAAAGAAGTTAGAGCAAGAAACCATGCGCGGGTTCACTGCCGCGATCCAAGGCGGCCGATCGGACCCGTGCCATCCCGATACCCCACCGACGCAATGAAGGGAGTTGCCAATGAAGCTCTATTACACCCCCGGCGCCTGCTCGCTCTCGCCCCATATCGCGCTGCGCGAGGCGGGACTGGCCTTCGAGCTGGAGCAGGTCGACCTCGGCAGCAAGCGCACGAAGAGTGGTGCTGACTACAAGGCGGTCAATGCGAAGGGTTCGGTGCCAGCCCTTCAGCTCGACGACGGCCAGGTCCTGACGGAAGGAAGTGCCATCGTCCAGTACATCGCGGATCGCGCGCCGGCGAAGAAGCTCGCACCCCCATCGGGTGCGATCGATC
>DATDHA010000182.1:0-3248 GCA_036521815.1 Alphaproteobacteria bacterium
GATGCTACCACCGCATCGAACGGGATCTTTCGGGCATCGAGTTCGATGGCGCCAAAGGCGCTCATCGCGTCGATCAAAAGGCTCCGCTCGTGCCGTGCGGTGATTTTCGCGACCGTCTCGACCGGGTTGAGCAGGCCAGACGTCGTCTCGCAATGGACGACGGCGACATGACTGATATCCGGATCGTTCGTGAGGCGGCGGTCGAGTGCCGCCGGATCGACGGGCACGTCCTCGGCGGTTTCCTCGACGACGTGCGAAATACCGTAGTACTCGCACATTTTGGCCATGCGCTTGCCGTAGGCACCGTTCGCGAGGATGAGGAGCTTCCCGGTGGCCGGAACGAAGGTTCCGATCATGGCCTCGACCACGAATGTTCCGCTGCCCTGGAGCGGGACCGTGACATGAGTCGCCGCACCATTCACGATGTTGACGAGGCGCTCGCGCACAGCGCGGTTGATCGCGATGAATTGGCGGTCGCGCGACCCGAGGTCGTGCAGCATCGCCGTCTTGACCGTATCCGACGTGGTGAGCGGACCCGGGGTCAGAAGCCAGGGATCTCCTGTCGGCGAGAGTGCGGCCCTGGCAGCACTCCTGGTGCGGTCGGCAGTCATCGCGAGCGGCTCCTTCGTTCGATTGTCGTGCGGTGTTGGGTCGGTTGGCGAAGCCCGGATTGCATTGCGCTTTTATGCGCCTCGGGCATACCATAAAACAAATCGATAAAAACTATGCGGCAGATAGACCATGACAATAAATCACGCCCAACTTCGCGCCTTTCACGCCGTTGCGAGCGAGGGGAGCTTCACCCGGGCCGCCGCGGCCCTTCACGTCACCCAACCGACTATTTCGGCCCAGGTGAAGGAGCTCGAGGACACTTACGGCATAAAGCTTTTTGAGCGTATCGGGCGTGGGATCGAGATCACCGAGCTCGGCAAGGCGCTCCACGAGATCACGCGCCGTCAATTCGGCCTCGAAGCGGAAGCGGAGCAGATCCTGGCTTCGGCGCGCGGGCTCCTGCGCGGCCAGCTCAAAGTGGGGGCGGATGCCCCCCACCACATCATCCCGCTCCTCGGGCCGTTCAATCGCCGCTATCCCGGCATCAAGCTCTCGCTCGCGTTCGGCAATTCCCATGAGGTTCTCGAAGGATTGCTCGACCGAAAAAGCGACATCGCCGTGCTCGCGGACCTGGCGCCCGACGAGCGGCTTCACGCGGTCCCGTTCCGGCGCGAGCGCCTGCTGCTTTTCGTCAAGCACGGCCATCCTTGGGCGGGCCGCAAGAGTGTGAAGCTCCGGGAGCTCGAGGGTCAGCGGGTCGTGCTACGCGAGCCCGGCTCGATCACGCGCCACCTCTTCGAGCGTGCAATTTCGGACGCGCGCATCACGCTCGGCGACACGCTCGAGATCGGCAGCCGTGAGGCTGTGCGCGAAGGCGTCGCCGCGGGTCTCGGCATCGGGGTCGTGTTCGAAAGCGAGTTCGGCCACGACCAGCGGCTTCACAAGGTGGCCATCCGCGACGCGAGGATCGAAAGCACCGAATCCGCGGTGTGCCTCAGGGAGCGGCTTTCCGTTCGCGTCGTGCGCGCCTTCTTCGATCTCCTGCCCGCTACGCTTGGCGCGTGAAAGTGCCCTCAGGGGCGCTCCCCGCGCTCGATGCGCGCCTGGATGTCGTCAATGCACGGCATCATTTGCGAGATGTCGTCGACGACGTAGTGGGCTCCTGCCTGGTGCATGCGGCGATAGGCAATAGCGCGGCGGCGCGCCTGCTCGGCCTTGGGC
This sequence comes from Alphaproteobacteria bacterium, assembly GCA_036521815.1. Classification (GTDB taxonomy): domain Bacteria; phylum Pseudomonadota; class Alphaproteobacteria; order JACZXZ01; family JACZXZ01; genus DATDHA01. The sequence continues at coordinate 1,774 of DATDHA010000182.1, forward strand.
AGATTTTTCCATTCCTTGAGCGTCAGGCCAACCTCGTTGCCCGACACCGTGAGCCCGATCGTCCACATGCCCGCGTTGAGGCCCTCTTCCACGCCGGGAATGGTATCGTCGACCTTCACGCAAGACTCGACCGTGGTGACGCCGAGATTGATCACGTTCTGGAGGCACATATAGGGAAACGGCCGGCCGGCCGGCACGTCGCTTGCGCATACGGTCGAGTCGGGCTTGTAGCCCTGGCGTGCCGCGTCCTTCTGGTTGATCTTCATCATCTCGGTCGTGTAGCCGGTCGTCGAGCCGATCTTGATCCGCCGCTTCCTCAGCTTGTCGACCGCCTGAAGTGCCCCCGGAATGAGATCCGAATATTTCGAGAGACATTTGAGCTGCAGCGGGACGAATTCCTTGAACATCCGATCGACGTCCTCTTCGCCCGGCAAGCGGCCATGGGACTTCTTCCAGCGCGCACGCACGGAATCGAGCTCGGTGATGCGTTGGATGTGCGTGCGTTTGTGTGCCCCCATCGGCGCGCGCGCTTCCGCCACGTCGATCGGAACGCCCTGACGCTTGAAGACCTCGACAAAGACGACGGCGGGTGCAATGCACCCGAAATCCATTGTCGTTCCTGCCCAATCAAGCAGCACGGCTTCGATCGGACCACGATAGACACGGCGGTAGCTGAAGCTCATTTGCGGATCTCCCTTCGGCGACACCGCGCGATCTTGCGCGGTCGGCGGTTGCGCGGGCATCTAGCGGCGCAAGCTTCCATAAATCAAATCGATATTTCCTATGATCCGCATAGATCATAGGCATGAAAAAGAGACGATGGGGCGAGCGGCGTCCTATTGGCCGACGGTGTAAGAAGCCCTACCAGCCAACGGCGTAGGAAGAACGTCTCGGATCGGCGCCGCCGGCCAACACGCCCGTCTTCTTGTCGAGCGCAACAGCGCAAACCGAGCCCGCGTGCCACGACCAATCCGGCCATGCCTGCGCGTCGTGACCGAGGGCCGCAAGCGCTTCGGTGGTCTTCTTCGGTATTCGGGACTCGATCATGATCCGGCCGGGAAGATAGTCGTGCGGCTCGAAGGAGTTCGGAAAGCTGTATGTCGCGAAGCGAGGTGCGCTGACCGCTGCCTGCAGGTCCATGCCGAACACCGCGACATTGAGCAGCACTTGGAGCATCGCCTGGCTTTGCACGTCGCCACCAGGCGTGCCGAACGGCATCACCGCGCGGTCGCTGAAAAAGGCCATCGCGGGGTTGGGCGTGAGGCGCGGGCGTTTGCCCGGTGCCAGGGCACTCGGGTGACCGGGGATCGTGTAGGACTGGCAACCCCGCGAGGAGGGCGCCAAGCCCGTGCCCGGCACGATTTCCATGTCGCTCGAGCTGTCGCTCGGCGTCGCCGAGAAGGCGTTGCCGTGACGGTCTACGACCGCGACATAGGAGGTATCGTGCGCGGTGCGCGGCCCCGCACCACCCACCC
>DATDHA010000183.1:0-1803 GCA_036521815.1 Alphaproteobacteria bacterium
CCGACGTGCTTGATCGCATCGCACCCCATGTACCTCTCGTGCTCGATCCCGTCATGGTGGCGAAGGGGGGGCGTCATTTGCTCGACAAGAACGCCGTCGCGGCACTCAAGCGCCGGCTCGCTGGACGCGCGCGCGTGATCACGCCGAACTTTCCCGAGGCGGAAGTGCTGGCCGAACGCGCGATCGAGACCCGCGAGGCGATGATCGAAACCGCCAAGGCGCTGCTGACCCTCGGCTGCAAGGCAGTGCTCCTCAAAGGTGGGCATCTTCCTGGCAAGACCGTCATCGACGCGCTCGCAAGTGCCAATGGGATCGAGCTCTTCGAATATCCGAGAATCGAGACAAAGAACACCCACGGAACCGGCTGCACGCTTGCCTCGGCGATCGCAACGGGACTAGCGCAGGGCTTGGCACTTCGCGACGCAGTCGCCAGGGCGCGCGCTTATGTGCAGGAGGCGATCCGGACCGCACCCGCGATCGGGCGTGGTCACGGCCCTCTCAACCATGGCCATACGGTGCGCCCGTTCGGGCTTCCGAAATAATGCTGCCGGGCGACGCTCAGCTTTTTACAAAGGCGCCGTAAAGCACCCATGCTCCCAGCACGGCGAAGACAGCCGCCGCGATCCCCCGGATGAATTTGAGCCCGATCCGTTCGGCCGCGAGGTGTCCGAGCAGCACCGCAGGCAGATTGGCGAGCACCATTCCCGAGGTGGTGCCGAGAACGACCGGAACGAACGACGCCAACTGGGCGCCAAGTGCGACCGTGGCAATTTGCGTGCGATCGCCCATCTCGGCAAAGAACATCGAGAGGGCGGTCGAGATCAGCACGCCGAATCTGGCACCTCTGGGTGCCTCCTCCTTTTCGGCTTTCTCGGGGAGGAGAGCCCAGACCGCGACCCCAAGGAAAGAAAGGCCGATCAGCCAGCCAAGCCGCTCGGCGGTCAGGAAGGCGCCGATCCATGTCCCCGCAAAGGCGGCGATGCCATGGTTGAGCAGGCTTGCGAGCGCGATGCCGAGCAGGATCGGGACCGGGCGCTTGAAGCGCGCTGCGAGCACAAGTGCCAGTATCTGGGTCTTGTCGCCGATTTCCGCTAACGCCACGACACCGGCGGAGACAAGGAATGCTTCCATGGGGAATCCTCGGGGGCGAAGCTATCTATCCCATGATCGGTCGGGCGCAAATCCTATTCCGCTTCGGCTATTCCGCTCGGGCTAGAGCGTGATGGGATGATATGGAGTCGCGAAGCCCTCCTCACCCTTCCCTCTCCTCCCCCGGCGGGCGAAGCCCGCCTCTCTGCGTCACGCACAAGAGCGTGCGTTCGCACGCGGGAGGAGAGGGTTGCGTAGGGTTAGCGAAGCAGCGCTGAGCTTACCCGAAGCTGGGTGAGGAGGGACGGTGGATCAACTTAATTGCGTCACGCGCTAGCAAGCCAGGCCGGGTCATGGCGGACAATTTCGCGCTCGCGGGCAACCAGAGCGACGGGCTCGGTTCGGGGCAATCTGCAGTAGTGCACGGCGACAAGCGGACGGACCCGGTACTCAGACGACCGAAAGGCGGAGCTCTGGCGGCAAGGTCAGCAGCTCCGCCAAGCGGCCGAGGCCGGTTTCCAATCGCGCGTCGCTCTCGATGGCACTCAAGCCTACGCGCACGGCGTGGGGAGCCGCGGCCCGGCCCGCCACGAAGACGTCCGGCGGCGTGACGCGCACACCCCGCTTTTCCGCCGCCGCGCAGAAATCCGCCCAGCGCCATGGCTCCGGCAGATGGAGCCAAAGATGGAAGCTCGCAGGGTTGGTTTCGACGTC
>DATDHA010000184.1:0-2273 GCA_036521815.1 Alphaproteobacteria bacterium
TAGTAGTCGACGGCGGGTCGGATTTCCGCATAACCCTTTCGACCGACACGAAGGCCGGCATGCTCGTCATCGCCGACAACGGCATCGGCATGGGGCGCGCCGAGCTCATCGAGAATCTTGGCACCATTGCGCGCTCCGGCACCGCCGCCTTCGTGTCCGAGGCGGCCAAGGGCGATGGCAACTCGGCACCGAGCCTGATCGGCCAGTTCGGCGTCGGTTTCTATTCCGCCTTCATGGTGTCCGACCGTGTTGAGGTCGTCTCGCGCAAAGCGGGAAGCGGGGAGGCGTGGCGCTGGACTTCCGACGGCAAGGGCAGCTTCACGATCGGCGAAGCGGAGCTTCCGGTCCGCGGCACGTGCGTCAGCCTCCACCTCAACGAGGCCGCCAGGGAATTCCTCGAAGCAGCGCGGCTGCGGGAGGTCATCAAGCGGCACTCCGACCATATCGCGATTCCGATCGAGCTCGAAGAGGCCGGCAAGAAAGAGACGATCAATCAGGCCTCGGCCCTCTGGACGCGGCCCAAAAACGAGATCACGGAGCTCCAATACAAGGAATTCTACCGCCACGCCGCGCACAGTTTCGACGAGCCGTGGGCGACGCTCCATTACCGGGCGGAGGGTGTCCTCGACTATACAGCCCTCCTCTTCGTGCCCCAGGAGCGGCCGTTCGATCTCTTCAACCCCGAGCGCAAAAGTGCGGTGCGTCTTTATGTGAAGCGCGTGTTCATCACCGACGAATGCCCGGAGCTCCTGCCGGCCTACCTGCGCTTCCTGCGCGGCATCGTCGACACGGACGATCTGCCGCTCAACGTGAGCCGCGAAATGCTTCAAAAGAACGCGGTGCTCGCCAAGATGCGGACCGGCCTCGTCAAGCGCACCCTCGACGAGCTCGACAAGAAAGCCAAGGACGATCCGAAGGACTATGCGAGCTTCTGGCAGAATTTCGGTGCTGTGCTCAAGGAAGGACTCTACGAGGATCCGGAACAGCGCGAGCGTCTTCTCGCCCTTGCGCGCTTCCGCTCGACCGCAGGTGACGAGCTTGTGAGCCTTGGCGATTATTTAAGCCGCATGCGGGGGGGTCAGGAGGCGATCTATTATATTGCCGGCGAAACCGCCGAAGCGGCCGCGCGAAGCCCGCAGCTCGAAGGATTTCGGGCCAAGGCGGTGGAAGTGCTGCTGATGACCGACCCCGTCGATGAGTTCTGGCTTGGTGCGGTTGGAAGTTTCAAGGAGAAGCCGTTCAAATCCGTCACGCGCGGAAGTGCGGATCTCGCCAAGATCAAGGGTGGTGAGGGAAGCGACGCCGACGGCGGCAAGCTCGCGGACGGCGGTGCGGCATCGGAGGTGAGCGGGCTCGTGGCCCTCTTCAAATTGACCCTCAAGGATGCGGTCAAGGATGTGCGCGCGTCGGAGCGGTTGACCGACAGCCCCGTCTGCCTGGTGGCGGACGAAGGCGACTTGGACATCCATCTCGAGCGGCTCTTGCGCCAGCACAAGCAGGCGGGGGGTCAATCGAAGCGCATCCTGGAGGTCAATCCGAAGCATCCGCTCATAAGGCGCCTCGTCCAGGACGTCTCCAAGAAGGGGGCGTCGTCGCGGATCGAAGATTACGCTTTCTTGCTGCTCGACCAGGCCCGCATCGTCGAAGGCGAGAGCCCGCCCGATCTGGCTGCATTCTCACGCCGGCTCGCGAGCATCTTGGAGCATGGCCTCAGCGGCTGATTTACCCGGCTTCAAAGGCAAAAAAAGCGACCACCCCCGGGGGCGGGGCGTGGCCGCGCTTTCGACGCCGATAGGGATGGCATCGCCTTGCGGTAAGTTTGACGTCGCAATCCAGCCCTCACCCGAACTCTCGATCGATGCCGTCCATGGTGCTGCTGGTGAAGATCAGGATAATTATCTTGGTGCCATTGGACAAACGAAATTTATCGATGTAAACTATCATACTTTTCGATGGAAGAAACCGAACGCCCGAAGTCCCGAACATCGACTTTTCAAATGGATATCGAGCAAGCACGGACCTTTTTGGAGATTGCTGAGTCCGGCACCTTCGTGAAAGCGGCCGAGCGGCTCAATATCACCCAATCGACAGCGAGCATGCGCATCAAGTCCCTCGAGGACAGCCTGGGCCGCCCCCTTTTCACGCGCAGCAAAGCGGGCGCTCAGTTGACCGCGGCGGGCCAGCAGTTCCGGCGCTATGCCACAACCGTTGTTCGAGCCTGGCAGCAGGCGCGCCAGGACGTAGCACTCCCGCCCGGCTTTCGCGCCGTCCTC
>DATDHA010000185.1:0-1957 GCA_036521815.1 Alphaproteobacteria bacterium
GCATCCGGCTGATCGTCGCCCGGCACGAGTGCGAGCGGAATGCCCATCTCGCGGCATATCGCGACAAGCCGCTCGACGCCATAGGACCAGTAGCCGGCCCCGCCCAAGAGGCGAACCACAACGATCTTCGCGTGCCGCACAACGCTATCGGCATAGAGATCGACGGAAAGATTGTGACCGAGGTGCTTGATGTTCGCGAGGCGCAGCGTCGGCCGCGGTGCCACAAGCTGTGCGTAGGCCGCGGCAAGTCCTGCTATCTCCGTGTCAGCCGCGGAGAGCACCACGACCTCGCCGGGCGTTTGCCCGAGATCGATCGCTTGGGAGCCGTCGAAAACGCTGCCCGGCGTCGTGGCAAGCAGGTGCATTGCCCCTATTCCTCAATCCGCGAGTGCAGCACGGATTTGGCGCTCGTCGAGCCCGCGTTGGCCGATCACGACCAAGCGGCCCTCGCGCGCCTCCCCCGCGTGCCAATCCCGGTCGTAGTAATGCTGCACACGAGCGCCAACGGCCTGTACGACAAGTCGCATCGGCTTGCCCTTGACCGCCGCGAAGCCCTTGAGGCGCAGGATGTCGTGCGCCGCCAGCAAGCCCTTGAATTTCTCGACGAGTGCCGACGGCGAGGCGAGTTCGCCGATCGCGACGGAAAAGGATTCGAATTCGTCGTGATCGTGCTCCGTTTCGCCGTCGTGGTGGGATTTCCGGCGCTCGATCGCGTCTTCCGCACCTATTCCGAGGCCGAGCAGCACGCCCGAGTCGATCTCGCCGTGGCGCGCACGTATGAGCTTCGCGGACGATCCGAGCTGGCCCGCAATTTCGCCGGCGACGCGCGCAAGCGCACTTGCGTCAAGAAGATCGGACTTGTTGAGCACGACGAGGTCTGCGCACGCAAGCTGATCCTCGAACAGCTCCTCGAGCGGGCTATCGTGGTCGAGATTGGGGTCGGCGGCACGCTGAGCAGCAAGGCGCGCCAAATCGGCCGCAAAGCGGCCCTCCGCGACGGCGGCCGAATCGACGACCGTGACGACACCATCCACCGTCACGCGCGTGCGGATATCCGGCCAGTTGAAGGCTTGAACGAGCGGCTTTGGAAGTGCGAGGCCGGACGTCTCGATGACAATATGGTCGGGCCGCTCCGGGCGGGCCAATATGGCTTGCATGGTTGGAAGAAACGCATCCGCGACGGTGCAGCAGATGCAGCCGTTCGCGAGCTCGATGATGTCGTCCTCGCCGCACGTTGTGTTGCCGCAAGCCTTGAGAATCTCGCCGTCGATTCCGACGTCGCCGAATTCATTTATGATAAGGGCTAAGCGCTTGCCGTTCGCCGTCCGCAAGAGATGGCGAATGAGGGTGGTCTTTCCGGCCCCGAGGAAGCCGGTGACGATGGTGGCGGGCAGTTTGCCGTTCCTTGTCTCGCTCATGAAAATGTCATTTCCGGAGATTTCAGGTTGATAGGGAGGCCGGCAACCACGAACGCAACCGATTGCGCCGCGGCCGCCATGGCCTGATGAAGGTGACCGGCATGGTCGCGAAAATGCCGCGCCAACGCATTTTCGGGCACGATGCCGAGCCCGACCTCGTTCGAGACGAAGACGACGGGACAGCGCAGGGCCGGGAGTGCTGAGACGAGCGTGTCCGACTCGCGAACCGGATCTCTCCCCGCACCCATGAGATTTGAGAGCCACAGGGTGAGACAATCGACGAGCACGGCTGCACCGGGCCGGCAATGCGTGCCAAGGGCCGCGACGAGATCGAGGGGCACTTCGACAGTCGCCCACCGCTCACCGCGACGCACCCGATGCCTCTCGATCCGTTGCGCCATCTCCGCATCTCTGGCCTCGGCGGTCGCAATGTAGATGCGTTTGCCCCGCTGGCCCTCGACGAGCCGTTCGGCGTAGCCGCTCTTGCCCGAGCGCGCTCCTCCGAGCACGAGCGTCACGGGGGGCAATGTCGGGCCTTC
>DATDHA010000186.1:0-4971 GCA_036521815.1 Alphaproteobacteria bacterium
GCTCATCGAGATCGAGGCCGTTGCGTTTGTGGGCTAGCACTCCCTGGGGAAACCGTTCTAATTTGCGCTTCGCTGCAAGTCCGTGGCGCATTTTCGCCGATTGAAGCGGGTCCTCCTTCGGCTTGGGTGTGCGAACGATGGAGTGAGTAGCATGGCAGGTATTCGCAAATCAGGGTCCGGCAAGCCGGGCGCGAAAAAGACCAAGGCCAAACGCGCGAAGTCCGGCCGGTCCAAGGCCGGGACGTCCAAGGCCGAGCGGTCGCAGTCTCGCGCGCGTCCCGTCGGCTCGCTCCGCGTGCATGTGGAGCATGATCCCACGACCGACGAATCCCAGCTTGTCACCGAGGCGCGCTTGCGGGAGGCGGCGAAGCGCTTTCCCGGTCTCCTGTCGCGCATCCGGGTGAGCTATGGCTTCGACCCCGCGAAATTCGAGGCAACCGTTGCGGATGCCGACGTGCTGGTCGCGGTCGGCTACTTCGATCTCACGAATTTGCGCGTCCGCGCGCCCAAACTCCAATGGGTTCAGTCGACGAGTGCCGGGGTCGAGAAATTAACGCCATCGATTCCGCCCGGCGTCACCCTGACGAACGCAAGTGGGGTGCATGCGCCGCGCGGCGGGGAATACGGCATGACCGCGGTGCTCATGCTCAACAGCCGCGTGCCCGCGTTCGTCACAAATCAGAAGACCGGCCGCTGGACGCAGATCTACACGACACCTGTCGCGGGCAAGACCGTCGTCATCCTGGGCACGGGGAGCATCGGCGGCGAGACGGCGCGGCTCGCAAAGCGCTTTGGCATGCGCGTCCTCGGCATCAGCCGCTCGGGCCGGCCGCACCGCCACTTCGACCGCACGTTCGGTCCGGGGCAACTGCGGAGGGTCCTTCCGGAAGCCGATTTCGTGGTCGTCGCCTTGCCCCACACGCCGGAGACACGCGGTATGCTGGGGCGCGCCGAGCTCGACTTGCTGCCGCAAGGTGCCGGGATCGTGAATGTCGGCCGTGCGCGCGTGGTCGATTATGAAGCACTCGTCGAGAAGCTCCGCAAGGGCGAGCTTTCCGGCGCCGTCCTCGATGTTTTCTACGAGGAGCCGCTGCCGCCGAATTCACCGATGTGGTCGGTGCCGAACCTCATCGTCACCCCGCACTGTGCCGTCGACGACGAGAGTGTCTATGTCGCGCGCTGCCTCGACATCTTCTTCGACAATCTGAAGCGGTTCCTCGCGGGGCGTCCGCTCCGGAACGTGGTTGACACGAAGCTCGGCTATTAGCCGGGCCTGGCAGAGGTATCGCCGATCAGGAGGATTGAGATGGCGGATTCCGGACTGACCAACTCGCGGATCGTGGCGTCCTACAGGGAAAAGACGCCGGGGTCGGCCGGACTTGCTAAGCAGGCGATGGAGCTGCTTCCGAGTGGCATCGCCCACGACGCGCGCTATCTCGAGCCCTACGGCATCTATGTCGAGCGCGCGAAGGGCCCGCACAAATGGGACGTCGACGGCAATCGCTACGTCGATTATTTCGGCGGCCACGGCGCGCTCCTGCTCGGGCACAACCATCCGAAGGTGATCGAAGCGGCACGCCAGGCACTCGAGACCGGGACGCATTTCGGCGCCAACCACCCGGCCGAGGTGCGCTGGGCGGAGGCGATCCAGCGCCTCGTACCTTCGGCCGAGCGCGTGCGCTTCACCTCTTCGGGCACCGAAGCGACACTCATGGCCGTGCGCCTCGCCCGCGCCTTCACGGGGCGCGAAACGCTCGTCCGTTTCAAGACCCATTTCCACGGCTGGCACGACCACATGACATCGGGCTACGCATCCCATTTCGACGGCTCGGCAACGCCGGGCGTGCTGCAAGGGGTTGCCGGCAAGGTGATCCTGCTCGAGCCCGGGGACCTCGCAGCGGTAAGTGCCTGCCTCGCTGGAAGCGGCGATATCGCGGCGATCATCCTCGAGCCCACGGGCGGGTCGTTCGGCCTGGTCCCGAACCGGCCCGAATTTGTGCAAGGGCTTCGCCGCCTCACTGAAAAGCATGGCGTGCTCCTCATCCTCGACGAGGTGGTCACCGGCTTCCGCGTCTCGTCCGGCGGCGCCCAAACGGCATTCGGCGTGAGGCCGGACCTTTCGAGTTTCGCGAAGATAGTCGCCGGCGGCCTGCCGGGTGCCGCCGTTGCCGGGCGCAAGGAAATTCTCGATCGCCTCGACTTCGCGGCGACCCGCCGCGAGGGGCAAGAGAAAATCCAGCATCCCGGGACCTATAACGCGAACCCGGTCTCGGCCGCGGCAGGCGCTGCGGCACTCGAGATCATCCGCACGAGCGACGCTTGCGCGCGCGCCAACCGCACCGCCGGAGATATCCGAACCGCACTCAACCTGGCACTCGAGCGCCAACACGTGCCGTGGGCGGCCTATGGCACCTATTCGGGTTTCCATCTCTTCATGAACCCAAAGGGCCGGCCGATATCGCCGAGCAAATTCGATCCCTTCGCCGTGGGCTATGACGAACTCAAAGCACAGCCAACCGCACTCGCGAACAAGTTGCGCCTCGCCATGCTGATCAACGGGGTCGACGTGACCGGCCGCATCGGCGGCGTGGTCTCGGCAACCCATGGTCCCGACGATGTCGGGGAAACCGCGGCCGCATTCGAGAATTCCATCGAGATGCTCAAGCGGGAAGGCGAGCTTCCCGCCTGAACGCGTCCGCCGACGGCGTCTCGGGAATGTCGTTTTACCCGAGACCCTAGCGCAGTCAGCCGAAGCCCTGTGCCCCACAAGCCGCAGCTCGGCGTCGCCCAATGGGCTACGCTCATCTGGCACGATGATTGCTCTGAAATATCGTGGAATACCGCGGGATATCGCGCGGCGGGCAAGCGAGCTTCGCTTGTTTCGGCAAGGGAGCGGGTCGGGCCCGGCGCGTCGCCGGAGGAAGTGCGATGCGACTCGCATGGGAAACTTTCGTGATCGGTGCGATAACGGGACTTGCCCTGATCGCGCTCCTCAACCTCGTCGGTGTTTCAACTTTGGTATTCGGTGTGCCGTAGGCGATAAATTCGCGTGTAGAGCGAGGCGGAGCTGGCGGTGGGGTGGTAATGGCGACGAAGGCTGGCGACAATAATATGAAGAACGGCGAGGTCATCCTCTTCGCGGGCGACCTCACGGCCGACGGTCTGGTGGCGACGGTCTCGGCACTTTCGCGGCGCGGTGCGGCGATCTATGTTCAAGGCGCTATGGTGATCGGAAAAGACGCGCGCCGGCGGATCGCAGCGGCGGCGCGGGGGACTGTACTCTTTGACGATGCGTGACGGGACGAAGCAGGTGGACGCCATGCGCGAAAGGTTGCCCTCGAAGCATTTGGATGCCCTCCGCGGAAATCCCGCGCGGCGCGTCGAGATCGGCCAATACTACAAAAGGGTGGGAACCTTTCCGAAGATCTGGCGCGTGGTCGAAGAACGGCTCGACCGGGAGGGACTGCGCCATTTTCGGCTCAGCGATCGACAAAACCCGGCCAACGCCAAGCTTGTCGCGGAGCGGGCCCTTGCGAACGAAAGCCTCTATCTGCGCGTGACAGCACTTTAGACCCGCGGCACTTTTCGGAATTTCCGCGTCTGACAATCACTCGCCGGACAGCCACTCGCCGGACAGCCACTCGAAAGCCGAGGCGGGGCTGGGGGGCTGAATCGACAAATCACCCCCACTCGCATTAGATTGAAGCATCGGGTTTAGCGTGAGGCGGCCGAGTGGCGCCGCCGAGTGCCGCGATGCCGACCGGAAAGGAGGCTAGGACGATGGTCGCGGGAGGGGGCAACAGCGAGCGGGAGCTCCTTGCCAAGGCCGAGCGCCATAGCTTCCGCGCGAGGATGGACAAGAAAACCGCCGAAGGTCCGGTCTTCGCGTCCGCCAAGGACTCGGTCGTCACCGACGTCAACGGCAAGAGCTATCTCGATTTCAACTCGGGTCAGATGTGTGCCGCCCTCGGCCACAATCACCCCACGATCTTGGCCGCGATCAAAGAGTCATGCGACACGATGATCCATGCCCATTCGAGCCACTATAACGTGAAGGAGATCGAGCTCGCCTACCGTCTTGGGCAAATCATGCCGGCCCCCTTGCAGAAGAGCGTCTTCGGCGAGTCCGGCTCGGACGCCAACGAACTCGCCATGACGATCGCGCGTAAGGCGACGGGTGGCTATGAGATCGCAAGCCCTCACTTGAGTTTTCACGGCCTTTCCGACGCGACCCGCTCCGTGACCTACGCGGGCTGGCACGCGGGTCACGGCCCGCTCATGGCCGGCACGCATGCGATCGTGGCACCCTACTGCTATCGCTGTCCCCTGGCGCAGACCTTCCCCGCCTGCGAATTCGCGTGCCTGAAGACGAGCTTCGAGCTCCTCGACGCCCAGGTCACGAGCCAGCCCGCGGCCGTCATCACGGAACCGCTCTTCAGTGCTGGCGGGGTGGTCGAACCGCCGCCCGGATGGCTCAAGGCGCTTCAGGAGATGTGCCGCGCGCGCGGGATGCTTCTGATCGTCGACGAGGAGCAGACGGGGCTCGGCAAGCTCGGTGCAATGTTCGGCTTCGAGCGCGACGGCGTGGTGCCGGACATCGTGACGCTCGCCAAGCATTTCGGCGGCGGTGTCGGCATCAGCGCGGTCACAACCTCGGCCGCAATCGAGGAGAAGGTGATCGAATCTGGGTTCGTCGCGACCCATTCGCACTCGAACGATCCGCTCATTTGCGCAGCCGGGATCGCGAGCCTCGACGTGATCGAGGAGGAGGATGTGCCGGCCAAGGCGCGCATGATCGGGGCCGCGATGCACGAACGCCTCGAAGCGCTTCAGCAGCGCTACGAGCTCATCGGCGACGTGCGCGGCCGCGGGCAGCTCACGGGCATCGAGCTCGTGCGCGATCGGCGGACGAAGGAACCGGCGAGCCAGGCGGGGCGGCGCATCCACAAGATGTGCTTCGAAGCCGGCCTC
>DATDHA010000187.1:0-2611 GCA_036521815.1 Alphaproteobacteria bacterium
ACTTGACCCTCAGCCATCGCGAAGCGGGTCTGGCGGAATACGCGGCCCTCGCCGAAGCAGGAACCATCTCGATGGTGGCGGATCTCAGGGCAATGACGCGCGCCGCCGACCCCTCGCAGGGTACTGGCCGCCGCATTCTCGTGGAGCTTAAGGCAGTCGACGATGCCTATCCGCTTTACGGCGCACTCCAACTCGACCCGCCGCTCGAGCCCGCCGATGCGTTTGCGCTGAAAGACGGCGCCTGGGGAGCAATCGCCGATCCCGACGTGCTGGCCGCCCTCGGCCTCAAGCTCGGCGAGCGCATCAAGGTCGGCGAAGCGGGTTTCGAGCTGCGCGCGACGCTCGCCCGCGAACCCGACCGCGGCTCGGCGATCTTCATTCTCGGGCCGCGCCTCATGGTCGGCCACGCGAGCCTGGCCGCGACCGGCCTGATACAGCCGGGCAGCATCGTGCAATACCACTATCGGCTCAAGCTTCCGCGCAGCGTCGACGCGCGCGCCTGGCTCGACGAGATCGCGGCGCGCTTTCCCGACGCGGGTTGGCATGCGCGAAGCCTCTACAACGCGACACCCCGGCTGCAGCAATTCCTCGACCGGATTGCGCTCTTCCTGACACTCGTCGGCCTCACGGCCCTTCTCGTCGGCGGTGTTGGCATCGCCAACGCGGTGAAGGCTTATCTTGACGGGCGTGCCGTCACGATCGCGATTCTCAAATGCCTGGGCGCTCCAGGCCGGCTCGTCTTCCAGATTTACTTGATCCAGATGCTCGCGATTTCCTTGGGCGGGATCGCGCTCGGATTGGCGCTCGGCGCCACGGTGCCGTTCCTTCTTTCGGGGGTCGTGGCCAAGCTCTTGCCGGTCGTGGCGCATGTCGGAATATACCCGGCCGCCCTCGCCCTCGCCGCGGCGTACGGGTTCCTGACCACGCTCGCCTTTACCCTCTGGCCGCTCGCGCAGGCGCGCGACGTGCCGGCCGCGCATCTTTTCCGGAACGTGGTGGCGCCCGCGCGCCATTGGCCCCGCCTTGGCTACGCGCTCGCCCTCGTGGCCGCCGGTTCGGCACTCGCGGCACTCACCGTGCTATCGGCCGAGGACAAGGCAATCGCACTCTGGTTCGTTGCCGGAGCACTCCTGACCTTGGCGGCATTCCGGCTGTCGGCATGGGCGATTTCAGCGCTTGCGCGCCAAGGAAGCCGGCTGCCCGCGACGATGGCGGGGCGGCCGACGCTGCGCCTTGCCCTCGCCAACCTCCACCGACCCGGTGCTCCTACGCCGAGCGTGGTGCTCTCGCTCGGCGTCGGCTTGACGCTGCTCGTGGCGGTCGGCCTCGTGGAGGGCGACATTTCGCGCGAAGTGCGGGAGGAGCTGCCCCAAGGTGCGCCCGCATTCTTTTTCATCGACATCCAGCCCGATGAGCTCGCGGGCTTCGATGCCGCGGTGCGCAGCGTGCCCGGTGCGGGCGATCTCGAACAGGTGCCGAGCCTGCGCGGCCGCATCACGCGGATCAACGGTGTGGAGGCCGCGCGTGCCAAAACGAATCCGCGCTCGGCCTGGGTGCTCGATAGCGACCGGGGCCTCACCTATGCGGCGACGCCGCCGCGCGGCACGCGTATCGTCGCGGGAAAATGGTGGCCAAGCGACTATTCGGGTGAGCCCCTCGTCTCCCTCGATGCCGGTGTCGCAAAGGATTTCGGCCTCGGCATCGGCGATACGCTGACCGTCAACGTGCTCGGGCGCGAGGTGACGGCGCGCATTGCGTCCTTGCGCGAGATCGACTGGTCGACCCTCGGCATCAATTTCGTGATGCTGTTCTCGCCCGGCGTGCTCGACGGTGCGCCCAAGACCTATATCGCGACGGCAATGGCAACACCCGAGGCGGAGGAGCCGATCCTGCGCGCGGTCACCGACCGCTACGCGAACATCACGGCTATTCGCGTCAAGGACGCACTTGAGGCCGTGGCGCAAATCCTCGGCAATGTGAGTGCCGCCGTGCGGCTTACGGCACTCTTCACCCTCATCGCGGGCACGCTCGTGCTTGGGGGTGCCGTCGCCGCCGAGCACAAGAGGCGGACCTATGACGCCGTCATCCTCAAAGTGCTGGGTGCGACGCGCCGCACGTTGCTCGCCACCTTCGCGATCGAGTACGGCATCCTCGGTGCGGCCGCGGCGGCGGTCGCCGCCGGCATCGGAACCCTTGCGGCCTTCCTCGTCGTGACCCGGGTCATGCACGGGACCTGGGACTTCCTTCCGGGCTCGGTGGCACTGACCATCCTCGGCTGTTCGCTCCTCACCCTCACCCTCGGTTTCGCGGGGACCTGGCGCGCGCTTGGCCAGCGGCCGGCCCAGCACCTGCGCAACGAATAGCCATTGCCCGCTCCGCAGGGTGCCTTTCGCCAGGGGCCAATTAAATATAAGCGCTTGATGCGCAAGGAAATCCGAGTCGAGACGGTTGATTTTCGCCCCAGTAAAGCCAAAATAGGGGATGCAAATCCGCGCCGCGGCGTCCGCGGCGCATGACGAATGAGGGTCAAAATGGATATTCGTGAGGAAGGCCGCGTCGTCTCTCGCACGGTCGATCGCGCCGAGATAGACGAGGGACTGCGCAGCTATAT
>DATDHA010000188.1:0-3544 GCA_036521815.1 Alphaproteobacteria bacterium
CGCCCGCTTGACCGCTGCCATCAACTTGGCACGGTACTGGGGGCTGCGCAACTGTCGCTCTTCCTTCGGGTTGGAGAGGTAACCCATCTCGAGCAGCACCGAAGGCACGTCGGGCGCCTTGAGAACGGCAAAGCCGGCCGAGCGCATGCTATGGCCGAGCAGACGCCCATTCTTGTCGAGTTCCTGCACGAGGAAATGGGCGTACTTGATGGAATCGTTCTTGGTCTCGCGCTGGGCGAGGTCGATGAGGATGTCGGTGACTTCGGCGGGATAGGGGGCCAAGTTGGCGCCGGCGATGATGTCCGCCTTGTTTTCCTTGGTGGCGAGGGCCGCCGCCTCGGTGTCGCTTGCCTTGTCGGAGAGCGTGTAGACCGAGCTGCCTTCGACGCCGGCGCGCGCAATGCTGTCGGCGTGGAGGGAGACGAAGAGCTGGGCATGCGCCGCACGGGCGACCTCCAGGCGCTCACGCAAGGGTAGGAACACGTCACTGTCGCGCGTGAGCACGACATGATATTGCCGGCTCGTTTCGAGCTGGCGCTTCAGCTCCTTGGCCGCGGCGAGCGTGATATCCTTCTCGTAAGTCCCGCTTATTCCGGAAGTTCCGGGGTCGACGCCGCCGTGACCGGGATCGATTACGACGATGCGCTTGCCGTCCTTGCGCGGCGACGTGCCGAGGGGTGGTGGTGGCCGCACGGCCGCGGGCTCTTCTGTCGGCTGAGGCGGTCCCACATAAGTGCGGTCGAACTCCGCCTTGCTGATGGTGGAAAGATCGAGCACCAAACGATGCATGCCGCCGTCACTGGCGGCCGTCGTAACGGCACTTTCCACCGCAACTGGCCGATTGACATCGAGCACGATACGGAACGTGTCGGGCTTGAAGAGGCCGAAGCGGTAGCCGTCGATCACTCCGCCATGTTCCTTGGCGGCCGAGGAGTCGACTTTCCAGCTCACGGGCGGCAGATCGACCACGACACGGTAGGGGTCGCGGAGCGTGAATACCTGGAACGTGGTGGTATCGCTGAAATCGACCACGAAACGGGTGTGCGCGGGATTGCCGCTGACATGGACAGCCGTCGCGGCGAGCTCAGGCCCGGCACCAGCCGCCATCGAGGCGAGCACGACCGCGAGCCCGGCGAGCCAGCCGAGCCACGGCCACCTCCCTTCCCGCATCTTGCGGTTCGATCTCATGTTGACCGCTAGATATACGGCTTTCGAGTCGCGAGTTCAATAATAACTCGCGTTTTGTGTGCAATACGGCCCGGAAATGCCCCAAAATAGAGCAGTTTCGAGCTGAGAGCCGTCGCCGCCGCGGCCTCCGCGGGCCGGCGGGAGCGACCGACCATGACCGAGTTGCCCTTTCGAGTGCGCTAATAACCAATTGTCCAACGTGTGCTACCTCGGTATGTTAGATGTGCGAACCGCCGCAGCGGGCCGCTCTGGAAAAGTGCGGGGCGGGTGCTCTGCATGCTGAGTGGACATGCGCTCCGTGTCTCGCCGAATTGCCGGCGGGACTTGAGTGCAACGCCTCTGGTTGCCGGCCTTGCTGCAGATGACAGGTGAACATCGGATCCGGGTTCAAACGTGACCGCGCGAGCGGTCGCTTGACGCGATCCCCGTTATGGTCCCGCCGTGTGCGGGAACCGTGTTTGACGGGTTGAGTTCGCGGGAGCCGGGTCCGCGAGCCAAGGCACGCCGCCGCCCGCCGTTCGCACGGGGTCGAGGTGGCGTGCGCGGAGACATTGCCTTATGGCAAAACGAATGCTGATTGACGCAGCCCATCCCGAGGAAATCCGGGTGGCCCTGCTCAAAGGAAATCGCCTCGAAGACTTCGATTTTGAAACCGCGACCAAGAAACAGCTCAAGGGAAATATCTACCTCGCCAAGGTGACGAGAGTAGAGCCATCCCTTCAGGCCGCGTTCGTCGATTATGGCGGGAACCGACATGGTTTCCTCGCCTTCAACGAAATCCACCCCGACTATTACCGCATTCCGGTCGCCGATCGCGAAGCGCTCCTGGAGCAGGAACGCGCCCTTGCCGGATCCAACGGCAACGGCGATTCGGCAGACAGGGCCGAGGGCGAGGACGTAGAGACGATCGGGGGCGACGATATGGAAGAGGTCGGCCCCCGCCGGTTCCGCCCGCCTCGCCCCTACAAGATTCAGGAGGTCACAAAGCGCCGGCAAATCCTTCTCGTGCAAGTCGTCAAGGAAGAGCGAGGCAACAAAGGGGCAGCGCTCACTACTTACCTTTCGCTCGCCGGGCGCTATTGCGTGCTGATGCCGAACACGCCCCGTGGCGGCGGCATTTCGCGCAAGATCACCAATCTCAAGGATCGCCGCCGGCTCAAGAACATCCTCGAGGAATTCGAAGTACCGGAGGGCATGTCGGTCATCGTGCGCACCGCCGGCATGGAACGCAGCAAAGCCGAGATCAAGCGCGACCTCGAATATCTCATGCGCCTCTGGAACGAAATCCGCGATTTGACCCTCAAGTCCACGGCACCAGCACTCATCTACGAGGAGGCCAATCTCATCAAGCGCGCGATCCGCGATCTCTACGATCGCGACATCGACGAGATCCACGTCGAGGGCGACGACGGCTATCGGGCGGCCAAGGACTTCATGCGCATGTTGACGCCAAGCCACGCCAAGCGCGTGCACCAATACAAGGACCCGCTGATCCCCCTCTTTCACCGCTATCAGGTCGAAAGCCAGATCGACGGCATGCACAGCCCGACCGTCCAGTTGAAGTCGGGCGGCTATATCGTGATCACGCCCACGGAAGCCCTCGTTTCCATCGACGTGAATTCGGGCCGTGCCACCAAGGAGCGGAATATCGAGGAAACCGCACTTCGCACGAACACGGAAGCCGCCGAGGAAATCGCGCGCCAATTGCGCCTGCGCGACCTCGCAGGTCTCATCGTGATTGACTTCATCGACATGGAGGAGCCGCGCAACAACGCAGCGGTCGAGCGCAAACTCAAGGAGGCCATGCGTCTCGATCGCGCGCGCATCCAGATCGGCCGCATCAGCGCGTTTGGGCTTCTCGAGCTCTCGCGCCAGCGCCTGCGGCCGAGCCTCATCGAAGCGACCATGCAGCATTGCGCCCACTGCGCCGGCTCGGGTTGGGTGCGCTCGATCGAATCGACCGCTCTTCACGTCATGCGTGGTCTCGAGGAGGAGGGTATTCGTCAGCGCAGCGCCGAAATCAAGCTCACGGTGCCGACAACGATCGCGCTCTATCTCCTCAACCAAAAGCGTGCGGCGATCGGCGAAACCGAGCGGCGCTACCACTTTAGCGTGACCATCGAGACCGACGATAGCCTGGTGCCGCCGGCTTTCCGTCTTGAGCGGCTCAAGGCCACGGACTTCGCCGCCCTGCCGCCAGCATCCGCAATCCCAGTACCCGCAAGCCCAATACCCGCAAGCCCAATACCCGCAAGCCATGAGGTTGCTGCCGCCACACCGGACGAACCCGAGGCCGAAAGCCTTGACGAGCGCGCCGATGACGAGGACGGCGAAGACGCGCACCCCTCAGAGCATC
>DATDHA010000189.1:0-1658 GCA_036521815.1 Alphaproteobacteria bacterium
GCCGAGGTGGCGGTGCCGCGGCAGATGTTCCAGAACATCCTTGTCGCTCATCGCGCAACTCCGGCTGCCGCCGGCGCCCGCATGACGCATTTCGGCGTGCCGCTCGGGGTCGAACAGGGGAGACGTGCGTCTTGACGATGCGAAAGGAGCAGTATCGAGCGCCAAGCGGCGCGGAATCCATGGCTTCGGCTAGCCAGGACGCTCGCCGTGCTCGGTCGACATTGCACGGCACGACTAAAAGTGGAATCCTAATGCTTGAACGCCCGGTCATCCGGGGAATGTCGGTGAATAGGTCAGGACGAATGCTCTCACCCAATCTCGAACAAAGCCTCCACCGCGCGCTAGCCATGGCGAACGAGCGTCGCCATGAGTATGCGACGCTTGAGCATCTCCTTCTCGCCCTCTCAGAGGATTCTGACGCGGTCTCGGTCCTGCGCGCATGCGGCATCGACGTCGATCGGCTGCGTCGGGATCTCGGGGAATACATCAATAACGAACTCTCGAGCCTCGTCACCACGCGTCTCGAGGACGCGAAGCCGACGGCCGGCTTCCAGCGGGTCCTCCAACGGGCGGCCATTCACGTGCAATCCTCGGGCCGCGAGGAGGTGACGGGCGCCAATGTGCTCGTCGCGATGTTCGCAGAGCGCGAGAGTCATGCCGTGTTCTTCCTCCAAGAGCAGGACATGACCCGGCTCGACGCCGTAAATTATATTTCCCACGGCATCGCCAAGGTGCCCGGCCACGGCCAGACGCGCACGCCGCAGGGTGCCGATGAGGATACTTCGACCGAGAAGGTCGGGCGTCGAGGCCAGGACGCGCTCGGCAGCTACTGCGTCAACCTCAACGAGAAAGCGCGCCAGGGCAAGATCGACCCGCTCATCGGCCGGGAAGCCGAGGTGGAGCGGACGATCCAGATCCTGTGTCGCCGACAGAAGAACAACCCCCTCTATGTGGGTGATCCCGGCGTGGGCAAGACGGCGATTGCGGAAGGATTGGCGCGGCGTATCGTGCGTGGCGAGGTGCCGGACGTGCTGCGGGGGTCGGTGATCTACAATCTCGACATGGGTTCGCTCCTCGCGGGCACGCGCTATCGCGGCGACTTCGAGGAGCGGCTCAAGGGCGTCATCAACGAGCTTGAGCACCAGAAGAACGCGATCCTGTTCATCGACGAAATCCATACGGTGATTGGTGCGGGTGCAACGAGTGGGGGTTCGATGGACGCATCGAATCTCCTGAAGCCGGCACTCGCGGGCGGGACGATCCGTTGCATTGGCTCGACCACCTATAAGGAATACCGGACCTATTTCGAAAAGGATCGCGCACTCGTCCGGCGCTTTCAGAAGATCGATGTGACCGAGCCGACGCTCGAGGATTCGATCAAGATTCTCCAAGGCCTGAAACCCTATTATGAGCGGCACCACCGCGTGCGCTACACCATCGATGCGATACGCGCCGCGGTCGAATTGTCCTCGCGCTACATCAACGACCGCAAGCTGCCGGACAAGGCGATCGACGTCATCGATGAGGTCGGTGCGGCGCAGATGCTCGTGCCGGAGACCAGACGCAAGAAAACCGTGACGGTCAAGGACGTCGAAGCCATCGTCGCCAAGATCGCGCGCATCCCGCCGCGAAACGTCAGCCACGACGACAAGAGCCTG
>DATDHA010000190.1:0-5801 GCA_036521815.1 Alphaproteobacteria bacterium
GCTGCTGCAGCCGCTCATCCGCCATCTCGGGAATGCCGCCGTCGTGGAGCAGGCCGCGATCGCCGGTGCCCTCAATCCCGATATTCTCCAGAACCGCCAGCAGGCACAGGACGCGGCGAACTACATCGCGGCCCGCCTCGACCGTTTGGCGCCCGAGCATGAGCGCGGCTGGAAGGCGACCCCGCTTCCCGACGGCGGCCTCGAATTCACGCGCACGCGCCGCGGCGTCACCGAGCGCCACGTCATCGACGGGACCGTGATCCGCTCGGCCGAAGCGCGCCGGGTCGACGCCTTCGCGGCCGAGCTCCAGGCGCTCTACGTGAAACGCGGCAAGCTCACCGCCAAGGACAAGGAATTCTCGATCGCCGGGCCGATCGGGCTTGTCGATGCGGTCCTCGAACTCGGCAAGAAGGGTGTCGCTATCCAACGCTACAAGGGCCTCGGCGAGATGAACCCGGAGCAACTCTGGCAAACCACGCTCGATCCCCAGGCGCGCTCGCTCCTCCAGGTTCGAGTCGAGCATATGGACCAGGCCGAGGAAGTGTTCTCGACCCTCATGGGCGATATCGTCGAGCCGCGCCGCGACTTCATCCAGCAGAACGCGCTCAAGGTGGCAAACCTCGACGTCTAAAGGTGCCTTCGATTGAAGCGTGGTGCGCCCTGACGGTTCTCCGGCCCGGCAAGGGCAGGTTTTTTTCAGAGTCGGTCCAGACCGCAAATCCACCTGCGGCATTTTGGGACGGAGGAAAGGGATGGCCAGGAGTGCGAAGAAGGCGCTTGCGCTGGCCCTGCTGGTTGGAGCGGCGATCGGTGCGGCGGGTGTGAAGGCGCTCCATGCCCAGGGCGGCGTTCCACCCGCCTACGTCATCGTCGAACAGGACGTCACCGACCGCGAGACGTTCCAGAAATTCTCGAAGGCGTATTCGGCCGCGGTGGCCCCCTACAACGTCCACTTCCTCGCGGCCGGCGGCAGGACGGCGTCGGTGTTCGGCTCGCCCCCACCCCGCCAGGTCGCGGTCATTGCCTTTCCGAGCATGGCGGAGGCCCAGCGCTTTTACGCGTCACCGGCCTATCTGGAAATCAAACCGCTCCGCGACCGCTCGGTCTCCGAGAAATCGCGTACTTTCATCGTCGAGGGCAAATCGCCCTGAAGGACGCGGTTGCCGGGGCAAGGCGGACAGCACCCACAGAGGGTCCTCACGCTCGCACGTTCGACTCATACGTAGGCACGCAGGGTAGATGGTGCGAGAAGATGTGCCGAATCGCGGTCGAGGAAGAGCGTGCACGCCGCGTGTTCGCGAAGTATCGAGGCCGGCGCCATCGGACCGACGGCGCCCTCAAGGCACGTCCTGACGGCCTTGGCTTTCCGCGCGTCGGGCACGGTGCAGACGATGTTGGCCGATTTCATGATTTGCCGCACGGACATCGAGATGGCGACCTTTGGCACGACGGCGAGCGAGGCAAACCATCCCTCGCCGAACTGCTGGTGGCGGCATTCCTCGTCGAGGATCACGGGAATGTAAGGCAAGTCGGTCTCGAAATCCGCCGGTGGATCGTTGAAGGCCAAATGACCGTTCTCCCCGATGCCGACGAAAGCGACATCGACGGCCGTCGCCCGCAAGAGCGCGTTCAGCCGCTCGATTTCCTGCCTGAGGTTCGGCGCGTCGGTCTCGATGAAATGTGCGGCACCGATCGGGACCTTGCTCGTCAGGCGCTCGCGGAGGTAGCGGCGAAAGCTCGCGGGATGATCGGCGGGGAAGCCGATATATTCGTCGAGATGGAACATGGCCGTCCGCGGCCAGGCGATCCTGGGTGCCGCCGTGAGATGGCGCAGGAAATCCATTTGGGAGGCACCCGTCGCGGCGATGAAGGCGGCATTTCCCTTGCGGGCGATCGCATCGCGAAGGAGTTGTGCGGCCGCCTCGGCGGCTGCCTTCGCCATCTCGGCGGAACCCTCGTGAACTGAAATCCTCATCTTCGAGATGCTCCCCGTAAATTCGCCCGATGGGCATTCGCCACACGATGCCCGCCGAAGCGAGGCGGTGCAAATCGCGGCCAATCATAGTGAAGGCGAGGAAGCGGGAGCAAGGGCCGCACCCCGATAGGGCGACGCCACGGTCGCAAGGTGCCTTGAGTTGGGGGCCGTATTACGTCTGCGACGCCCAAATTAACCGCTCCTTAAGCACTCCCCCGCACATACTTGAACGCACTTGTTTCGCTCCGGTGCGAGGTCGCATCCATGCATCCATCGCGGAAGAAATCGACACGAGCACAAGCGACGGCGGAGGGGGCCTGGGTCCTTCACGCCGATCCGTCCGTACGCTGGAATATCGCCAGCCCCGCCGAGCCAGCACCGGTCCCCTTCGCCCGCACGCTCGAAAACGCGACGGAACTGGTTTCCTTCGGGGTAGACCTTTGGAATCTCGTGATCGCATGGGCCGGATCCGTCGGACGCCCGAGGCTTGCGAAGCCGAGCTGAACCGGCTTGCGAAGCCGAGCTAAGCCGGCAGCGTCGCCGAACGCGGGTCTTCACCCCTATTCTATATAGCGGCGCGGAATCCTCGCTCCGACCGCCATGGCGAGGTCGCTGACCCGTGCGAGCCGGTAATGTGCGACCACCGCCTCGGGCGCTATGGCTTCCCCGCCCTGTGCGCCGATCAGCACGACCTCGTCGCCCATTTGGGCATCGGGAATGCCGGTGAGGTCGAGGCGCATATGCTCGAGCGATGGGCCGCCCAAGACGGGTGCGTGGCGTCCGCGCACGAGGGCGGTACCCGCGTGAAGCCATGCGGCACCGTCCGCCGAGCCGATGGGGATGACACCCAATCGCATTCCGGAGCGAACCGGAAATGGCGCTTCTGCGAGGAAAGCTTCGCGCTCGAGGATGCGCACATGGATGAGCCGGCTCGACAGCCTTCGAAAGGCCTGGCGCGTGGTCGCCCACGGCACGTCGCCTTCCTCCCGGAACGGCCCGAAGAACATCTGTCCCGGATCGACCGCGTTGAACTCGAGCCGGCGCAAGATCGCGAGTATCTTCGAACTCGCGAACATCCGGGTGGGCACCTCGATCCCACGACGCTCGAGCTCCCGGCACATCGCGGCAAACCGCCCGAGCTGCCAATCGAGATATTCCGACCGTGGCGGCGAAGGCACGTTGGGGTGCGCGTTGACGATATGGACGCGGATATTGGGCATGCGTGACATCGCCGCGATCGCAACCGCCGCCAACTCGGCGGGAAAGCCGAGCCGCTCCTGCCCGACATCGACCTTCACGGCGACGCGCAGTTCTCGCGTCGCATGGCGCGAATAGACGGCGGCCGACTCGAGATCGACGATGGTCGGGATAAGGTTGTAGGTTTCGGCGGCACGAACCGTTTGGGGCGAAGCGACCGACCCCGGATAGACCAGGAGCGGTGCAGCGATACCGGCCTGACGCAACCGGATTGCATCACCGCAATCGACCACGGCAATTGCGTCAGCACCTGCCGCGAGCACAGCGCGCGCCACGGGGACGAGCCCGAAGCCATAGGCATTGCACTTGAGTGCCGCGAAGACCGTGGCCTCCGCGCCCACAAGTTTTCGGATATTGCGCGCGAGTTGCGAAATGGCGCCCAAGTCGATCTCGAACAGATTCGGCCTCGAATGCTCAAGTGCGGCGTCCTGTTCGGGATCGGGCTGCATCGTTCGACTATCGGCGATGGGCCGCGAAATGGCAATCTCGGCACGCGTGCGCGATAGGCCCAGCACTCGCGACGGTGCGCGTGCGAAGGCGTGCCGTCGGCCCGCAGAAGAAGGCGCGCAAAGCGCGCCGGCGGCACAATAGTGAAAGTGCCTAATGAATCAATTTGTTTCGCTGCCGTGCGCGCGATATGCTGACGGCCAATTGCTTCCGATCCGGTCCTGCGATCCGGTGCTCCGCTACACGGCGTCCCGAACGAGGCGACGCCGCGTTCGCCTTCGTTGGTGCAAACGTGCTGAGGGGGGAAGCCGCAATGGCGAAAATCCGTGGAATTGGTTTGGCCGCAGCGGCGGGGTGGGCCGTTGCCGCGGCGATCGTTTGCCTCGCACCCGACCTGCGCGCCGAAGACGTGACCTTGACGGTGTGGAGCCATGAAGCCGACGAGGACGCGAAAGTCGCTTTCCGCGAGCTCGCGGCGCGCAATCTGGAGAAGTCGCATCCAGGGGTGCACGTCAAGATCACCTGGTACGAGAAGAACCCGATGCTCGCGGCACTCAAGACAGCGCTTCCCGCGGGCGAGGGTCCCGACGTGTTCTATGTCGAGCCGGACTGGACCGAGTACGTCACCGCCGGCTATCTCGCGCCGCTCGACAACCTCGTCGACTGGAGCAATATCCAGGACTGGGCGCGCAAGGTATGGGTTCATGACGGCAAGACCTACGGCCTGCCGCAGGAGGCTTATACCAACGAGCTTTATTACAACAAGGACCTCCTGAAAAAGCTCGGGTTCGAGCTGCCGGCGAACGCGCAGTTCACCCAGGCGCAGTTCCTCGAGATCGTCAAGAAGGCCAAGGAAGCCGGCATCACGCCGATCGCCCAGGGTGTCGGCGACCGGCCGTATCCCGGTGCCTACATCGTCGGCGAGGCATTGCTGCGCAAGCTCGGCAAGGACGACTACGAAAAGCTCTTCACGGGCAAACTGTCGTTCGACGATCCGCGCGTCGTCGCTGTGCTCAACTGGACCAAGGAGCTGGTCGATGCCGGCGCCTATCCCAAGAACTTCATGACGTTGAAGCTCGGCGAATCCCACTATTACTTCTACAGCAAACCCCTTGCCTTGATGCTGCCGATGGGGAGCTGGTACACCGGCCGCGCCTTCGTCCCGGAGGACAAGGGCGGCCAGCCCAAGGACTTCCCGATCGGCATCATGCAATTCCCGGCGATGGATGGCGGGGCGTGCAACAATTGCAAGACGTCGGACATCGGTGCGAGCTTCGGCATCAATGCCGCAAGCAAGCATAAGGAGCTTGCGGCCGAATACCTCAACGCGATGTCGACGCCGGAAATGGGCAAGCGGTGGATCGAAACGATCTATCTTCAAACCGCGGTGAAGGCCGAAGTGAAGGAGTTCAGCGGTCCCTACGCCGCCTACTTCACCGAATTGATGGCGCGCCAGAAAGGGGTGGACTATTTCATCGGCGGTCCACTCGATATGGTGCAGGGGCAGTGCAAGGATACCTTCGGTCAGGTCTTGAACGCGGGCTTCCCAGGCGGTCTTTTGACGGTCGACCAGACGGTCAAAATGATGAACGCAAGCTGCTACAAGGGCTGAGGAAGCGCGCGCCGGAGGCACCGGGGCCGCCTCTTTGCGTGACGCAGAAGAAGGCGCGATTCGCGCTTGGGCGTGATCCAGAAGAAGGCGCGCTTGGCACTGGGGCGTGACGCAGAAGAAGGCGGGCTTCGCGCTTGGGCGTGACGCAGAAGAAGGCGCGCTTGGACGTGACGCAGAAGAAGGCGCGCAAAGCGCGCCGGCGCGCGGCAACCTCCGGCGTCGCTGCCGCAGCACCATGGGTGGGCGAGGTAATGCTGTGCAGCACCTAGCGTGACGATCGCCGCGAGATTGTCCGGCCGCGGCCGGGACCGGCCGGTACGTCGCGAAATCGATGCGCGCCGTGCCACGGTCGGCACGCTCTTGGTCTTTCTGGCACCGGCCCTCTTGATCTATGCCGGGTTCACCGTCTATCCCGTGCTGCGCACCTTCTACAACAGCTTTCACGTCATCAAGCCGCACGGTGTGGTGGAGTTCGTCGGCGCTGCTAACTTCGTCGAGCTGATCCACCTC
>DATDHA010000191.1:0-2380 GCA_036521815.1 Alphaproteobacteria bacterium
GGCTTCCTTCGCAAGCCCGAACTCAAGAACGTCATCAACGTCCGCGGCTCCTACGGCGAGGAGACGGAGGCCTGGATCGCCCACTTGACCGACGATCTCGGCTACAGGCGAATTGCGATCTTTTATCAGGACGATTCCTTCGGCCGCGCCGGCCTCGATGGCGTCAAGGCGGCGATGGCGAAGCGCGGCATCGAGCTTGTCGCCGAAGGCACCTATCAGCGCAACACGACGGCCGTGAAGACAGCCCTTCTCGAAATCGCGAAAGCCAAACCGGAGGCGGTTGTGATGGTCGGCGCCTACAAGCCCTGCGCCGAGTTCATCAAACTCGCCAAATTGGTCAAGTTGCAGGCGAAGATCGTCAATATCTCGTTCGTTGGTTCCGATGCCCTTGCCAAGGAACTTGGCGCCGACGGCGCTGGCGTGATCGTCACGCAAGTGGTGCCCCTACCCCAGGACACCTCCGTGCAGCTCGTGGCGCAATATCAGAGGGCACTCAAGGCTGCCAGCCCGAACGCGCAACCCGGGTTCGTCTCGCTCGAAGGCTACATGGTCGGCCGGCTGATCGTCTCGGCCCTCGGCACGATCAAGGGCGAGGTCACCCGCCAGGCCCTTATCGACGCCATCTATGCGACGGGATCGTTCGATCTCGGCGGTGTCACGCTGACCTACGGCCCGGGCGGGAATCAGGGCATGGACAAAGTGTTCTTCACGGTCATCCAGCCCGACGGCAGCTTCCGGGCGGTACCGAAGCTGTCCTGAGCGCGTTCCGGCCGGCAGGGAGGCGACCTTTCCCTGAAATCCCGTCGAGGACATCATGAGCGATGACCGCACCATCGACCCGGCCTTGAAGGTCAACGCCCGCCCCCGCTTCGGCATCGGGCCGCGGCTGTTCCTGGCCTTTGGTGCGGCAGCACTCATGACCGTGATCGCTTCGGGTATCGCATGGGTCGTCTTTGGCGGCATCGGCGGTGCCCTCACCCAGGTGACCGGCAAGGGCGTGCCTGCGATCGCGAACGCGCTGCGCCTCTCGGAGGAAGCGTCGGCCCTGGCGGCGGCCGCACCCGAGCTCGGTCACGCGGAGAACGAAGCGGCACGATTGCGGAGTGCCGCAAGCCTCCGCGAGCGCCTCGCGGCACTCGGAAAGCTCATCGCGACGATCGAGGCCGTCGGCGGGAGCGAGGAGGAAATCGAGGGCATCCAGCACGCGCGCGAGGCAATCGCTGCCGGCATCGACGCCCTCGACGAGAGTGTGGAGCGGCGTCTCGAGCTGGCCGGCAAGCGAGCGATCTTGACGCGGGACGTGACCGCACTCCATCAGGCCTTCATCGCCTCCGTTGTCCCGATGGTCGACGACACGAATTTCGATCTCGCGATGGCCGGCGGGACCGTGAGCACGGACAGCGGGAAGGCGCTGCAAGGACTCATGGACAATAGCGGCGCCATGGTCCAGGCGATCCTCGACACGCTTGCGACCGGCGATCTCATGTCGGCGCTTCTCTCGGAAGCCATCCACACCGATCGCAGCACGAAGCTCGACGACCTCGAGAAGCGATTAACGGAGGCCGCGGCCGATCTCGACAAGCGCCTTGGCGCATTGAGCGATACGGTGCTCGCCGAACGGCTGCACTTCCTGATTGGCGGCCTGGAAGCGCTCGGCGCCGGACCGAATAACATGTTCGAGGTGCAGCGCGGTGCGAGCGAGCGCGCCATCACCGCAGCCACTTCCGCAGAAGTCCTGGCGGGCGAATCCGAGGACGCGGCAAAAACCATCGCCGCCGCCCATGGTGGTTTCCGCTCTGGCCTCAAGCCGCTCGTCGACGAAATGAACGCGCGCCTTAAGCGCAGCACCGACAATGCCGCGCAAAAATCCCAAACGGCAATCAACCAGCTCCTGAACGATGGCGTCGATTCGATCCGGCGCGTGCTCGAGATCCATGCGGACGGCAATCTGGTTGCCGGCTTGCTCCTGGCGGGTCTCGACACCGGCGATATCGCGTCGATCGAGCCGCTTGTCGACCGGTTCAGCTCCGTGGCGGCACACCTCAGGAGCAACGCCGATGCACTCGTTCGATTTGCGGAGGCCGAGCAGAAAAATGCCGCGGGGGGCGCCATGGCCGGCCTCGATCCGGAAAAGGTCAAGCTGCTTCATGAGCAAATCGAGAAACTGCTCGGCTCCGGCGAGGGTGACGGAAGCGCCTTCAAGCTCCGCCGCCTCGAGCTTCAGGCCGGCGACGCATCGCAAAACTCATTGAGTGCCAACCGCAAGCTTGCGGCACAATTGAGCGCTCAAGTCGAAAACCTTGTCGCCGCCAATCAGCAGGAGATCGACAACCTCTCGGGGCGGGTCGATGCGGCAATCGCAGGCGGTGATCGCCTGCTT
>DATDHA010000192.1:0-4673 GCA_036521815.1 Alphaproteobacteria bacterium
AGGGGCCGCGCCCGGCCGCTCAGCTGGCGGGCGCTCATGTCCGCGAGCCCGCTCAAGCCTGAGGACTTTCATCAGGTCATCCTGGCCGAGGTGCGCACCGGCGCCGCATCGCCGGATGGCGCGGCTGCGCTCGCGGCGATCCCGCGAATCGCGGCCGGACTCGGCATCGGGCCGGCGCATGGCACCGGCGTGGAGCTCACCGGAGACCTGCCGATCGGCCACGACGAGGTCCAGGCCGTGACCGAAGGCGGCAAGCGCGCCGGCCTCGTCTCGCTCGTGCTCGTCTCGATCATCGCCTTCGTCGGCCTGCGCTCGCTCCGGCTCGTAGCGGCCCTCCTCGCCACCCTCGTCATAAGCCTCGTGTGGACGAGCGCCTTCGCGGCCCTCGCCATCGGCCATCTCAACCTTCTTTCGGCGTCGTTCGCTGTGCTCTTCATCGGCGTCGCCATGGACTTCAGCGTCCAGTTCGGGCTGCGCTTTCAGGAGGCGCGCGACGGCGGGCGCGAAGCCAGGGCGGCACTCGGCGAAGCGACGTCGCGCACCGGCGCCGCCATAGCCCTCGCTGCATTCGCGGCCGCGATCGGCTTCTTCTGCTTCGTGCCGACCGCGTACCGGGGCTTGGCCGAGCTCGGCATCATCTCGGGCGTCGGCATGCTCATCGGCTTGCTCGCGACGCTGACGCTCCTGCCCGCGTTCCTTACGCTGATGCCTGTGCCGGCGCGGCCGCAGCGTATAGCCGAACCAGACAGCACCGAGCGGCCTGACCACTTCATCGTGCGCCATGCACGCGCGATCGGCGCGGCGGCGCTGGCCTTGGGCCTCCTCTCGCTTGCGGCGCTGCCACTCGCGGGCTTCGAGGTCGATCCGATCAAGCTCGAGAACCCCGCCGCGCAATCGGTCATGACCTACAACGACCTCATGGCCGACAGCCGGGCGTCGCCCTATACGATCAGCGTCCTCACAGCGAACCTCGAGGCGGCCGAGGCTCTCGCGGAGAAGCTTGGCACAGAGCCGCTCGTCGGCGACGTCGTGACGCTCGGCTCGTTCGTGCCCGAGGATCAGGCGAAGAAGCTCGCGATCATCGATCAAATGTCGCTCTTCCTCATGCCCGTGTTCGAACCTGCGGACGTGGCGTCGGCGCCCACACTCGCGCAGAAACGGGCCGCCCTCGCAGCCCTCGTCGCTGACCTTGGCGAGCTGGCCGCCTCGCCCCATGCCGGCGACCTCGCGCCTCCCGCCACGCGCCTGGCGACGCTGCTCGAGGGCTTCGCCAAGGATGCTGACGACTCCGCGCAGCACTTCCAGGCCCTCGACCGCGCCCTCCTGGAGAACCTTCCGGGCCGTCTCAGAAGCCTCGGGGATGCCTTGGGCGCCGGCAAGGTCACGCTTGCGGACCTGCCGGCAGAGATCAGGGTCCGCTATCTGAGCGCCCAGGGCCGCGCGCGCGTCGAAGTCTCGCCCAAGCACCGCTTCGCGGGCACGCACCAGCTTCGGCGTTTTGTCGATGGCGTGCGGCGCGTCGCACCCGAGGCGACAGGGACGGCCGTCCTCTTGCTCGACGGCGCCGATACGGTGGTGGGCGCCTTCGAGCGGAGCGGCGTGCTGGCCTTCATCGGCGCGTCGCTCCTCCTTATCCTGGCGCTACGCAGCATCGTCGATTGGCTGCTGGTGGCGATCCCCCTTGCGCTCGCGTTGAGCTTCACGATCGCGACGATCGTGCTCCTCGACACCAAGCTCAATCTCGCGAACATCATGGCCTTGCCGCTCCTCTTCACCCTGGGCTCGGCCTTCGGCGTTTATCTCGTCATGCGCGGCCGCGAGATCCCGACCGTCCGGCGGCTGCTCCACACCAGCACGCCCCGCGCCGTGCTCGTCAGCGCGCTCACTACGATGGCCTCCTTCGGCAGCCTGATGGTGTCGAGCCATCGCGGCATGGCGAGTATGGGCGAACTCCTTGCCATCTCGCTCTCGATGGCGCTCGCGACGAACGTGATCGTGCTCCCGGCCCTGCTCGTCTGGCGCGAGAGCCTCAGCGGCGCGCCCGGCGCGGCAAGCTGAATTGGCGACCGACACAAAAAAGCGTTGGCGAAGAAGCCGCGCGGCCAACCCGTCGACACTTGATGTCGTGGGCGCCGGCGCTCCGCCGCGGAGGCGATTGCCGCGCGCCGGTCGCGGCACTTCCACTTTTCTATGTTGGAATCGCAGCTTCCGGCGGACGTAAGAATTAGAAGAATTCAGGTCGTGGTGGAAATAAGATCTGTCCAGAACTGTTTTCTACGGCAAGCCCAACGACCTGGGGCCCGTATGAAGCTCATGCCCGACGATGATGTGGTCGTGAATCGCGATGTTGAAGACCGCAGCGGCCTTGGCGATCTCGCGGGTCATCGCGATGTCGGCCTTGGCGGGCGTCGGATCGCCAGACGCTGAGCCGAGGGCAACCTCGGCACCCCGATTGTGGATGGCGTAGAGCCGATTGATAGTCGCTTAATGGAATGATCGCTTGCTTGAGGTTGCTGACCTACTTCCTGATGTCGTTGCTCAAGTCGAGGAGACGGCTTGACGCCTAAGGTATGGTTCTCCGTCATCAGCTGAATGTGCTGCGTCGAGCGGCTCCGTCAAAGCTGTGGCTCGCGTCTACGGACCGGCTGATCCTTGTCTGGCTCTATCGGCTATTTCCCTCGATCATCGATGCTGTCGCCGTCGTTAAGCCTGCGACGGTGGTGCGATGGCATCGTGGCGGCTTCCGGCTGTACTAGCGTTGGAAATCGCGCTCCCGAGGCGGTCGGCCCAAGATGCCGGCAGAGATTCGCTGGCTGATCCGAGGGATGAGCCTGGCCAACGTGCTGTGGGGCGCGCCACGCATCCATGGCGAACTACTGAAGCTGCGCATCGACGTCGCTGAGTCGACCGTCGCCAAGCGCATGATGAAGGGCGGACGACCGCCATCGCTGGCCTGGAAGACCTTTCTCCGCAACCACGCGGGTGGTATCGCGGCAATGGACTTCCTGATCGTCCCGACCATCGCCTTTCGCCTCCTTCACGCGCTCGTAATTCTCGGTCACGATCGCAGGCAGATCGCATCTGTTAGCGTGACGGCTCATCCGACCGCAGAATGGATCGCACGCCAGATTTTGGACGCCTTTGCGTGGAACAAAGTCCCTTGTTACCTGGTCCGGGATCGTGACTCGGCCTACCGCACCGTTATGACCTGACGCGTGCGGGCAATGGGCATTCGAGACCGACCAATCGCGCCGCGCTCGCCCTGGCAGAATGCATATGTGGAGAGGCTCATCGGTTCGATCCGACGGGAGTGCATCGGCCACGTCGTTGTGCTCGGCGAAACTCACCTACGGCGAATTCTTAAAGCCTACGCGGCTTATTATAACGAAATCCGCATTCATCTATCTTTGGCCAAGGATGCCCCGATCCGTCGACCGATCCAATGGCTCGGCC
This sequence comes from Alphaproteobacteria bacterium, assembly GCA_036521815.1. GTDB lineage: Bacteria > Pseudomonadota > Alphaproteobacteria > JACZXZ01 > JACZXZ01 > DATDHA01. The sequence goes on from DATDHA010000192.1 coordinate 3,454, forward strand.
GGATCGCTTTAAACCCCATCCTCGGCGGCCTGCATCACCAATGCTGCCGGATATAGTTTTTGATCGGGACAGGGCCTACATGCCGGCAATCATGAAAGGATATATCGACCGCGTGCTCTCGTTTAATTTTATATACCAGTTCGAGAGCTACGAGCTAATCCTTCGGCTTTCCGTGAATGAAGACGCTCGTTCACCGCCGAGACCATAAGCCCTGGCCGACAGCCCACCGTATTAACATTCGACCCGGCCGCGCGATTTGGCGCAGCTCGGGCCCGACGCTACGTTGCTCGCACCTTCACCCGGCCCGTCTTGATTGCCGCGAGCAGTGCTTGGTGATCGCGCGCACTTTGGTCCGCGTACGCGACGGCGAATTCCGCGATCGAAACGTCGAAAGCGCTGCTATTGCCCAAATATCCCGAAATCCGCGCCGCATCGCCGGAGCGGGCGTGTGCGCGCGCCAGCGTGCGGCCGCAAAGCCGAGCGTAGAATTCAAGCGCAGCCGCTTGAACCTCTTCGGCAATATTGGCAAGTGGTGCATTCTTGAGGCGACGCACATAAAAATCCCGCCTGGTTCGGCGATCCCGCGTCCAGCCCAGGAACACATCGCTTGCCGCCTGCATCAGGCGTTGTCCGACGACAACACGCTCACCCTGATTCTTATAGACGCTTGCCCCGGCATAGGGGGCCAAGACCGAATGAACGGCCTCCTTGATCTGAAGCATCAGCGGTTGATCGTCCGCAGTCATGAACAGGCCGACGGCGCAGAAGGTGCCGACGCTGCCCACGCCCACGACCTTGAATGCCACGTCCGCGAGCTTGAAGCGGTCGAGCAATGCGCGACGGTCCTCCGCGAGGGTCTCGGCATACGCCGAAAAAGCGGTGCGCGCTGCGAGATGGTGCACGCCGCTGTGTTTGTCATCAAAGTGATAGACGAGGGGTCGCCTATTCTTGATCCGCCACTTCCCCCTGACTCGTGCGATGCCATAAAGCTCGTCCGCCGGATGGCCCTTGGCCTTCTCGAGCCGCCGCTCCTCGCGTTTGCGCACGCGGCTATCGCCGAGCTCGGCAAGAGCCGCGATCAGATCGATGCGCGAGCGCCAGGCTTCGGCCGGCGAAAGGGCGACAAGAGCCGCCATGTGCTTGCGATATGCGGCGGCGGACTTTCGTGCGGCCGCGGCGCAGAATTTGCTGGAGAGTCCGGCGTCACGGCCGGCGAGGAC